>DASVWY010000174.1:0-10009 GCA_036392975.1 Solirubrobacterales bacterium
GAAGGATCATGAAAGGCAGCGACAGCGCCTTCGCGGGCCAGCTCAGCGGCGCGACCGCGAGGCCGTAGATGAAGATCGTCGCCGGGATCGCGTAGGCGAGGTCCCAGCTCCACGGCGTGTAGATCAGGCCCTTCCAGGACATCAGGTAGACGGTCAGCGCGACCGTGCCAAGCGCCAGCGGCGCCCCGATCCGCCGCACCCGTGCGCTGTCGCGGGTCTGGAGGTAGAGAAGCGCCGCCAGGATGCCGAGGGCGAAGTCGCCGAGGCGGGTGAGCGGCATCCGGTACAGCCAGCGATGGGCCGAGTCGGGATCCGCGTAGGGCAGGCTGTCGAGGCCAGCGACGACGAAGGAGCCGGCGAGGACGGCCATTGCGACGACGGTCGCCGCGGCGGCGACCAGCACCGCCCGCGGCCTCCCCAGCCTGGCCAGGAGCGGAATCATCAACGGGAAGCAGGCGTAGAGGAAGAACTCGACGCCGATCGACCACGACGGCGGCACGAAGCTGAAGGCGCGGTCGAGGTTCCCGTCCCAGGTCTGGATCGCGAGGGCGTTCTGCCACCAGCCGTCGATGCTTTCGCCGAGGGCGTGCTGGCGGACGACGAAGTAGAAGAGGACCAGCACGTAGAGCGGGTAGACGCGCGCGAACCTGGCGACGAAGTAGCGGTAGATCCCGCCCGCCGTCGGCCGGCTGAGGCTGTCGAGGTAGTTGATCGCCAGCACGAAGCCCGAGAGGACGAAGAAGAGGGTGACGCCGCTGTAGCCCGAGTAGAAGAAGGTGCTGACGAAATCCGGCACCCCCGCCGGCGGGCCGACGTGGCTGAGGTAGACGGCGAGCGCCGCAAGGATCCGGATGCCGGTCAGCGCCGGCAGCCTCGGCGCCCCCGTCGCTGCCGACGCTGAGGGTGGGTTCGGGTTCAAGCGCGGCGCATGCTATCCGCCGATCCGGCCTCGGAATGCCACCTCGGGAGCGCATAGAGTTGCCCGCCGTGAGTCGCCGCGACCAGATCAAGCTGAGCGAGGAGGAGCTGCTGGCCCTGTTGGCGCGGGAGCGGATCGCGATCGTCTCCTCCAACGGTCCCCGCGGTTGGCCGCACTCGATGCCGCTCTGGTTCGTCCCCCGCGACGGCGAGATCTGGATCTGGACCTACGCCAAGTCGCAGAAGGTGCGGAACCTGGAACGCGACCCGCGGGCGACGCTGTTGCTGGAGACCGGCCACGAGTACGGCGAGCTGCGCGGGGCGATGATCGAGGCCGAAGCGCAGATCCACCGCGACTTCGAGACCGTGATCGGCTTCGCCGAAGAGCTGACCGTCCGCTATGCGGAGGGCATCTCAGCGGTCGAGGGCGATGCCAAGACGGCGCTCGAAGCGCAGGCCCCGAAACGGGTGGCGATCCACTTCAAGCCGCTGCGAACCGCGACCTGGGACCACCGCAAGCTCGGTGGCGCCTACTGAGCCATGGGCCCTCCCTGGCTTGTCCTGCCGACCTACAACGAGGCGGCGAACATCGAGGCCTTCGTCGCGGCGGCCCGCGCCAAGCTCCCGGGCACGGCAAGGGTCCTGATCGTCGACGACAACTCCCCCGACGGCACCGGCGAGATCGCCGAGCGGCTGGCGCGCGAGGAGTCGGTCGAGGTCCTGCACCGACCCCGCAAGGAAGGACTCGGCCCGGCCTACGTGGCCGGCTTCCGCCGGGCTCTCGCCGCGGGCGCCGGCCTGGTCCTGGAGATGGACGCCGACTTCTCCCACGACCCGGCCTATCTGCCGCGCCTGCTGGAGGCCAGCGCCCACGCGGACCTGGTGCTCGGCTCGCGCTACGTCGACGGCGGCGGCGTCAGCGAGTGGACGGCGGTGCGGCGGGCGATCAGCCGCGGCGGCAGCGTCTACGCGCGCCTCGTGCTCGGCCTCGACGTACGGGACGTGACCGGCGGCTTCAAGTGCTTTCGCCGCGAGGTGCTGGAGGCGATCGACCTCGACGCTGTGCGGTCCCGCGGCTACGCATTCCAGGTCGAGCTGACCTACCGGGCGGTCTGCCTCGGCTTCGACGTGGTGGAGGTGCCGATCGTCTTCCGCGACCGGCGGGCCGGGAAATCGAAGATGGGCCTGGCGATCGCGGCCGAGGCCGCCTGGCGCGTCCCGGCGCTGCGCCTCAGCCGCCGCTGAGCGGCCTGGCGGCCAGGGGATCGAGGGCGAAGCGCCGCAGCCGCGGGACCTCCGCGCCGGCGACGGCGAGGGCGGCGGCGAAGCCGTCGGCCCCGGCGTCGATGTTCGCAACCGAGACCGGAGCGTCTGGCGGCGGCGCCCCGAGCCCGCCGCCGAAGCACTTGGCGACCGCCTCCCGGCGCGTCCAGGCGGCGTAGAAGTCCGGCGGGCGGCGGCGATCGATCCACTCGGCGTCGACGCCGACCTCGAGAGACGGCGAGACCGCGACCAGGGCGACGTCGCGCGAGTGGCTGAGGTTGAAGCGAAGCGCCAGCTCCTCGCCGGCGAGCACCGGCTTGCCGCCGGCCGCCGTCGCCAGCGGGACCTCGGCCGGCGCCGTCGACAGGTAGCGGCCCAGGACATAGCGCAGCGCCCAGCGCGCCGCCGTCCAGCGCCGCGACCGGCGCCGATCCCAAATCCGCTCGGCGCGAGCGCGCTCATCCGGAGGAAGGCGGTCGAGCGCCGGCCACGCCGGCGAGTCGAGCCCGGCGCTCCAGACGTGGATCTCGTTCGGCGGGACGAGCGCTCGGTCGGGCACGGTCTGGCCCAGACTAGCCCGGCGTGGGCGGCCTGGCATCCCCTATGGTTGGCGCCGTGGGGGGCACCGAGCCAGCCGCACCTTCTCCCGGCGCCAGGCCGGCGTCTCTTTCGCTCGTCATCCCCGCCTACGACGAGGAGGCGAGGCTCCCGGCCCTGCTCGAGGTCCTCTCCAGCTCGGCTGGCGGCGCGGTCGAGCGCGGCGGTTTCTCGCTGCTGGAGACGCTGATCGTCGACGATGGCAGCAACGACCGCACGCCGGAGATCCTGCGCGAGGCCGCGAGCGCCAATCCGCTATTGAAGCCCGTCCTCGGGTCGGGGCAGAACAGGGGGAAGGGCGCTGCGGTGGCCGCCGGCGTCTTCCAAGCCGCCGGCGAGTACGTGCTGCTGGCCGACGTCGACCTCTCGACGCCGTTGGAGGAGCTGGCGAAGTTGAGCGCGGCGCTGGAGGAAGGCTTCGACGTGGCGATCGGCTCGCGGGCGGTCCCGGGCGCGGTCGTGGAGCGCGGGCCAGCCCACCGGCAATTGACCGGGACCGCCTTCAACGGCGCCGTGCGGATGCTGACCGGCCTCGACGTGCGCGACACGCAGAACGGCTTCAAGCTGCTGCGGACCGGGGACGCGAAGGCGTTGCTGGCCGCGCAGACCTGCCGCGGCTTCGCCTTCGACGTCGAGTTGCTGATGCGCGCCGAGCGCGCCGGCCTGCGCATAGCCGAGGTGCCGGTCCTCTACGTGCACGATTCCCGATCCAGCGTCAGGGTTGTCTCGGCCGGCCTGCGAATGCTGGCGGACGTCAGTCGTCTCGCCTGCCGGCTCAGGCCTCGCAGCTCGCCGCGACCGCCGTTGCCGGTCGAGCGAGGTGCCCTAAGCGACCTTCCGGCAAACGATCCCGACTGAGACGCCGACGGGGAGGCGGGCGCCGGCGCGGATCAACCTCGCCTCGAAGCGCATCGGCCAGGAGAGCGGACCGTCCAGCGCGGGCGGCGTGCGGTCGACCTCCGCCCGCCCGTTCGAGCGCCGCGGCAGCCGCCGCGCCAGCGCGATCGGCGCCAGCAGCAGCGTGTTGAAGTAGGTCGCGATCTGGGGCTCCCAGCCGGACTGCTCCACGGCCCGGCGCAGGCGCGGCCTGGTGTAGCGGCGCTGGTGATGCAGGCTCTCGTCCTCCTCGCTCCACAGCCACATGTAGGCGGGGACGGTCAGCAGCAGCGCCGCGCCGGGCTTGGCGACGCGCCACAGCTCGCGCAGGGCGTCCTGCTCGGCGGCGATGTGCTCGAGCACGTCGGTCGCTGCGAGCAGGTCGAAACGGTCGTCCTCGAAGGGCAGCCGCTCGAGACCCGCCTGCTGGATCGAGTCGAAGCCGCGCTCGCGGCAGAACCGCACCGCCTCCGCCGAGGGCTCCACGCCCTCGACCGCGCCGAAGCGGGCGTAACGCCTCAGGTTGCCGCCGGTGCCGCAGCCGGCGTCGAGGATTCGCGGCGAAGCCGGCAGCGAGGTCCGCGCCAGCAGGGCCTCGACCACGGCCCAGCGCCCCCTGAACCACCAGTGGCGATCCTCGACCTCGTAGTGCTCGCGGTACGCCGTTTCCTCCACGGCGGCAAGAGGTTAGAGAACGCGACGGGGGCCACCGCGACTCGAGCCCCGGAGCCGGGTTCTGGGAGATGGCCGGGCTGGGAATCCGACCTGATCGCCCCCTATCCTGCTGCGTCCGCAGCACCCTCCAGAGATGAGATCGCCGAGAACCTCATTCGCCGTCGCCTGCGTTGCCTCGTTGCTGGCCTGCGCCGGCCTGGCCAGCCCGTTGGCGGCGCCAGCCGCCCGGGGGCTGCCGCCCGACTTCTTCGGGATCGCGCCGCAGACGGCGCTGACCCAGACCGACATGGAATACATGCGCGCCGGTCGGATCGGCACGATTCGCGTGCCGGTTCCGTGGGGCTCGGTGCAGCCGACGCGGCGGGGGGGCTACAACTGGTCGAGCCTCGACGAAATCGTCGAGCGGGCGGCGCAGGAGCGCCTGCAAATCCTTCCCTTCCTCTACTCGACGCCACGCTGGTTGTCGCGTCGCCCGACCAAGCTGCCGGTGTCCGGCGCCGGGCAGCGCAACGCCTGGAGCGCCTTCGTCAAGGCGGCGGTGGAACGCTACGGGCCCGGCGGCGACTTCTGGGCGGAGCGCGCGCCCGGTTCCGGCGTGCAGTACGTGCCGGTCATCCCCCGGCCGATCCCGATCCGGATCTGGCAGATCTGGAACGAGGCGAACTTCTTCTACTTCACCTTCCCGGTCTCGCCGCCGCAGTACGCGCAGCTATTGAAGCTGTCCGCGCGCGCGATCCACAGCGTCGACCCGAGGGCAGAGATCGTCACCGCCGGGCTCTTCGGAGAACCGACCGCGAAGGGCAGCCGCGGTATGCCCGCCACCGAGTTCCTCGACCGTCTCTACGCGGTGCCGGGGATCAAGGCCAGCTTCGACGGCATCGGCCTGCATCCGTACGCGGTCGACGCCGGCGAGCTGGAGGAAATGACCGAGGCGATGCGGGAAGTCGCCCGCGCCAACCGCGACCCGCGAGCCGGCCTCTACCTGACCGAGATCGGCTGGGGATCGCAGAACAACTTCAACCAGGTCGCCTTCGAGCAGGGCATCCGCGGCCAGGTCCGCCAGCTCCGCGACAGCTACCGCTACCTGATCTCCAACCGCAACCGCCTCAACCTCAAGCAGGTCTACTGGTTCTCGTGGAAAGACGTCGGCGGTTCCTGCAACTTCTGCGACTCGGTCGGGCTGTTCCGCCGCGGCGCCCGCTTCAAGCCGAAGCCCGCCTGGCACGCTTTCGTCGACCTCAGCGGCGGTCGCGCTCGCCCCTGAGGCTCGCGCCGGCCCGCGGCAGGAAGAAGACGTTCACGGTCGACTGCTCGCGGTATGGCTCGAAGTCGTCGGCGTCGCGGTCGTAGACGAACGCGCCGTAGCCTTCTTCCCCCAGTAGCTGGATCACCTTCGGGATTCGCTCCGATCGCTCGATCATCAGGACCGGCTGGCATCGCTCTATCGTCTCGCGCAGGCCCGCCAGCACGCCCAGCTCCGCCCCCTCCACGTCGATCTTGACGAAGGCGGGCTCGAGGCCCAGCTCGTCCACCCGCCGCAGGTCGACCTCCACCTTTTCGAGGCGCAGCTCGTCGCGGTTAGCGCCCTCGGCCGCGAGCCGTTCCAGGACGGCCCTGGCGTCCGCCTCGCTCAGCGACGACTCCGCCGGCAGCTCGTAGGAGCCGAGCATCGGCACGTACAGAGTCGCCCGGCGGCTCTCCGCGGCCGCTCCCGCGATCATGAACCGGTGCCCGCGCAGGACGCGGCGCACGAAGCGAAGATCGTCGCGGTGGGCGGGGAGCGGCTCCAGCGAGAGGATCGGAGAGTCGCGGTTGAAGATGCGAAAGGACAGCGCCGACTGGCCGATGCTGGCCCCGATGTCGAGGAAGAGCCCCTCGCCCTCGAGCCCGCCGAACGCCCTGAAGTCAGGGTCGTGGGGCCTGCGGGCCAGGTAGCGCGAGAGAGCGCGCAGTCGACGCGCCCAGCGGTAGAGGGGGCCCGTGCGGGCCACCATCGCCTTGAGGCCATATGGCCTCCCTGAGCGCAGGTTCGTCGAGGTCGGCATCTCCGGGCTCGTGCACGCTATCCGCTTGCCGCTCGATCAGCTGAGGCGGACGTTGTCGGTCGCCTCGCTGACGATCGTCCAGACGAGGAAGGAGTAGGCAAACCCCGCGACGAGAACCAACGCCAGCGCCTGGTAGCGGCGGGGCCCCGCCCAGGTCTCGGCGAGGGCGACTCGCCAGCCCGGCGCGACGAGCAGCATCCAGGCGGCCATGTAGGTGGGAAGCAGGTAGCGAGTGTCCATCGCCGAGGGGATCGCGGTCAGGGAGATCACGAGCAGGGCGGCCAGATAGCGCCAGCGCGCCTCGCCCAGGCTGCGCCGCGCGGCCGGCCAGGCGAGGCGGAGGAGGGCGAGGAAGACGATCAGGAAGCCGGCGATCCGCAGCAGCCGGTGCGAGACCTCCTCGCCGCCGCTCTGGTCCATTTCGAGCGTTTCGACGTAGGGGGTCGTGTAGCGCTGGTCGAAGCCGTTGACGATGTGTCGCAAATAGAGCCCGGCCATCGCGACCGGGTGCTTGACGAAGAGCTCCAGATAGGCGCCGCCGCTCATCTCATCGCGTTCGAACTCGGCGACCATCTCAGCCGTGTGGGGTTCGACGTATTCGAGCTTGCCTTCGCCTCCCAGGTAGGTGTCGTAGCGCTGGAGTTCGAGCCCGAGCCTGTACTGGGACTGGCTCAGGCTCGAGCTCCCCGGCAGCGGGCTGTAATCGCCGAACTGACTGTGCTGGACGATCGACTGCGGGACCGAGGCGATCGCGAGACCGCTCAGCAGCGCCGCGGCGCCGAGCGCCCACCGTCGCCGCGATATCTCGGACCTTGCCTCCAGCCAGCCCCAGACGAGCAGCGCCACCAGCACCGGCGCCAGCAGCGCGTAGGAGGGCCGCGTGTTGATCGCGAACCCGGCGGCGAGGCCGGCCACCAGCAACCAGGGCGGGGAATCGCCGCGGAAGATCGCGACCAGCGCCAGCAGCCCGAGGGCGAGGGCGGGGAAATCGCTCAGCGGGTAGCTCAGGTAACCGCTCCAGAAGACGAGGAGCAGGCCGCTGAACACGAGTCGCCGGGTTACGCTCCAGCGCGTTTGCGGCCAGACGATCGTGGCGAGCCGTGGCGCCAGCACGGTTCCGATCAGCGCGAAGCCGGCGGCGTTGAAGACCCTGACCGCGAGGGAGTCGGTGACGGCCAGGACCTCGCCCGTGTTCCTCAGCGCCCAGTAGAGAAGCGGCAGGGCGTAGCCGCGAAGGCCGTCGCTGTCGACGCCGACCAGGGAAAAGTGCCCGTCCTGGACGAACATTTCCGAGAGGCTCCAGTAGCCCGCGGAGTCGTAGTGGAAGAATTTTTCCCCCTGGGCGAGGGCGACGAGGAGCCCCGCCGTCAGCGCAAGCGGGAACGCGATCAGCGCCGGCCGCTCACGGGCCGCCCGAGCTGCGCGAGTTAACCGGTCGCGGGATGGCAAGCTAGCCGTTGACGGAGGCGATGAACTCGTCGTAGTCGCGGATGTAGTCGTCGGGGTCGTAGGGCAGCGAGGCGAGCACCAGCAGGACGGCGTTGGCGCCGTAGCGGAACTGGCTGGCCCAGACGCCGGCCGGGATGTAGATGCCGACCGTGGGCGAGTCGAGCAGGACTTCGGCCCGGTTCCTGCCGTCGTCGACGGCCACCGTCACCTGGCCCGAGACGCAGATCAGGAACTGCTCGCAGACGCGGTGGGCGTGCTCGCCGCGCACCTGGGGGCTCGGCACGTCGTAGACGAAGAACCATCGCTGGGGCACGAAGGGCACGCCCTCGCTGGGCAGGTCGCCGCTGCTGAGGGTTCCCCGCAGATCGGCGAATTTCGGGAATCGCTGCACGTGAACGCCGCGGACTCCGAGCGCCGTCTGGCCCACCTCGGGGGCGGGAGCCGTCTCGGCCAGCGCGCCGGGGGTCTGCGCGTAGCCACGGATCCGGGCCGGGTTGCCTTTGACGATGGCGTGCGGTGGCACCGGCCTGGTGACCACCGAGCCGGCGCCGACCATCGCCCCCTGGCCGATCTCGAGCCCGGGGAGAATCGTCGCGTTGGCCCCGATCGAGGCGCCAGCGCGGACGACGGTGCGCGCGTACTCGTCGGGGTGCTGCTTGCTGCGGGGAAACGGATCGTTGGTGAAGGTCGCGTTGGGGCCGACGAAGACGTCGTCCTCCAGCTCGACCCCGGTCCAGAGCTGCACCCCGGACTTGATCGTCACCCGGTCCCCGACCGTGACCCCGTCCTCGACGAAGACCCCGTCGCAGATGTTGCAGTCGGCGCCGATCCTGGCGCCGGGCAGGACGTGGGCGAAGGCCCAGATCCGCGTCCCCGCCCCGACCTCCTCGCTCTCGCACAGCCCGCGCTCGTGCACGAAGAACTCAGCCATCTTCATCTCTCCCTGGCAGCTCGACGATCTCGCGGACGATGGCGCCGGGGCGCCCCTTGACCGACTCGTACGCTCGCCAGACGTAGGAGCCGATGATTCCGAGGCCGATCATATTGAGGCTGCCGAAGAAAACGATCGTGAGGACGGTGGCGGCGTAGCCGGGGACGTCGATCGTCCCGACGGCGCGGGCGACGACGATCACGGCGCCGACCAGGAGCCCGAGCAGGAGGCCGAGCAGGCCGACCACCCAGAGGATTCGCACCGGCAGGTCGGTGAAGGCGAAGACGCTGTCGGAGAGGTAGCGCAGCTTGCGGCGCAGCGTCCAGCCGCTCCGTCCCGGGCTCGGGCGGCGGTCGTAGGGGACGATCTCCCGCCGGAAGCCGATCCAGAAGAGCTGCGCGACGAGCGAGGTGTTGGTGTGCTCGAGCGAGCAGACGACGTCGCGAACGGCGGCGGTGCAGGCGAAGACGTCCACTCCGGTGGCCGGGATGTCGGCCATGACGAAGCGGCGGTATAGGCGCCAGTAGAGGTTCGAGGCCCTCGCCCCGCGGTCGTCGCGGCTGGCCCGTTCGCCGGCGACGACGTCGACCTCGCCGCCGGCGAGGCGGCGCAGGAACTCGAGCACCAGCTCCGGCGGCTCCTGCAGGTCGGCGGCCATGACGGCGATCCGCTCGCCGCGGGCCAGGCCCATGCCGGTGCGGATCGCGGCAAAGGAGCCGAAGTTGCGCGAGTGGTCGACCAGGCGCGCCTCGAGGTCGGTTCGCCTCAGCGCCGCCAGCAGTCGCTCGCGCGAGTCGTCGGGGCTGCCGTCGACGACGAATATCGCCTCCAGCCCGCCTTCGACGCGTCCGGCCAGGTCCGAGACGGTCTCGACCAGGGCGTCGATCGAGCCGGCGTTGCCGTAGACGGGGACGACTAGCGAGTTCGCCGGCGCGCTCATGCGCAGGCCGCCTGGCAGGCCTCGATCGTCGCCGCCACCTCGCGCTCCTCGAGGTAGGGGTGGATCGGCAGCGAGAGCTCGCGGCTGGCCAGGCGGCGGGCGACCGGGAGCGAGTCGAGCTCGACGCCGATGCCGCGCGCGGCCTGCTGGTCGGGGCAGAGGAACGGGTAGTGACGACCTACGCCGATGCCACGCTCGACCAACCGTCCCAACACCTCCTCCGGATCTCCCTCGGTCACCTCCACGGGGTACAGGTGATGAGCCGACTCGCCGCCGCCGGGGGAAATCGGGCGCAGGACGGTGCCGGCGAGCGCC
>DASVWY010000175.1:0-11240 GCA_036392975.1 Solirubrobacterales bacterium
GTCCTGGCCGAGCAGGCGCTGCTCGAAGCCGAGCAGGCCGAAGCGCGGCTGAAGGCCGGCGAGGAGCGGCCGCTGCTGGGGGTGCCGATCGCAGTCAAGGACGAAGTCGATGTCAGGGGCCAGGTGAAGACCTGGGGCACCGATGCCTTCACCGAGCCGGCGAAGGCCGACGCCGAGATGGTGCGGCGCCTGCGTGAGGCCGGTGCCATCGTCCTCGGTTTGACGCTGCTGCCGGAGATGGCGATCTGCGGCTTCACCGAGTCGGCCACCTACGGCGTCACCCGCAACCCCTGGAATCCGCAACGGACGCCGGGCGGGTCGAGCGGGGGGTCGGCGGCCGCCGTCGCCGCGGGGCTGGTGCCGATCGCGTCCGCCGGCGACGGGGCGGGGTCGATCCGCATTCCCGCCGCCTCCTGCGGGCTGTTCGGCCTCAAGGTCTCACGGGGTCGCGTCTCGATGGCGCCCGAGCTCGAAGGGTGGCGCGGTCTCGCCGTGCTCGGCTGCCTCAGTCGCTCCGTGCTCGACGCCGCCCTCTGGCTCGACGTCGTCGCCGGCGGCTCGCGGGAGCCCGAGGCGCCTCCGGCGCCAGAGCGGTCCTTCGTCGAGGCAGCGAAGACGCCGCCGGGAAAACTGCGCATCGCCCACTCGACCCGTGCCCCTCGTGCCGCCGCACCGCCGACCGTCTCGGACGTGGTCAAAGGCGCCGTTGCGGATACCGCTGCGCTTCTCGGCTCGCTCGGTCACGACGTCGTCGAGCGCGACCCCGACTGGGGCGGGATCGGCAACAACATCACGGCGCGATTCCTCGGCGGCGTCGCCGAGACCATCAGGGAAGTCCCACACCCGGAGCGCCTGGAACGGCGCACCCGCGGCTTCGGCCGGCTGGGCAGCCTCCTTCCCAGGGGCCTCTATGAGAGGGCGATGGGCGCCGGTCGCGACGCCGACATCGCCCGCGTCAACGCCATCTTCGATTCCTGCGACGTGCTGATGACGCCGGTGATGGGGGGCACGGCGCTGCCGGTGCGGCGCTGGGAGGGCCAGGGGGCGCTCCGCACCGTGCTCGGGATGAGCCGCTTCTATCCCTACTGCGTCCCCTGGAACCACCTCGGCAACCCGGCGATGTCGGTTCCGGTCGGATTCTCCGACGAGGGCATGCCGCTGGCGGTGCAGGTGATCGGCCGCCGCGGCGAGGAGGCGACGCTGCTATCGCTCGCCGCTCAGCTCGAGGCCGAGCGGCCCTGGGCGGACAGGCGCCCGCCGATCTCGTAGCCGCCGCCTCCGCGGCTCGCTGTTACCGGAAGACCTTGCGCATCCGCGCCAGCTCGCGCAGGCTGCCGCGCGGGCGGATCCGTCGCCGCAGCAGCATCTTCAGCTGGCTGGCGTCGGGTTTGCCGAAGGCGATCCAGTCGGCCCAGCTGGTCTCGAAGACCAGGTTGGGGTCGGGCGCCTCGCCGGGCTCGGCCCGGGTCGAGCCGTTGTCGATCACCAGGTGCCACGGCTCGGCGTCGCTGAACCGCCACTGGTAGACGAGCTGGGAGCCGTTTGCGGCGCGGGGATCGGCGACGCGCGTGATCACGTCGAAGTAGAGCCGCTGCAGCTCCGGCGTCGACCCGGGCGGGGGGCCGTCGGGCGGGCCGAGGACACCGGCCATCATCAGCTTCACCTGGCGCTCGGCGACCTCGTCCTCCGAGGCTTGCGGGTCGAAGGGGAAGACGCCGGGCGGCATCTCCTCGGTTGGATAGCCGATCGTGCGCCAGCGCTGGCGGATCAGTTTCAGCCCGAAGGCGAAGATGTCCTCGAGGCTGAAGCCGTAGCACTCGGTGTACTCGCGGTCGAGATTCGGCGGCGAGAAGACGGCCGGCCCGTAGGGCAGCGTCTCCCGCAGCAGCTCGACGACCGCGGCCCGGTTCTCCTCCCAGCCGGGGTTGCCTTCGCCCAGCAGCTCGGAGAGCACCTTGACGCCGAAGCCGATGTGGCGCTGCTCGTCTTTGGAGACGTTCGCCATGCCGGCGCTGAAGCCGGGCATCGTCTCTTCGGAGGCGAAGAAGTCCTCGATGAAGTGCTGGCCGGGCTGGGCGAGCGAGCCCTCGACGATCAGGTGGTAGAGGGTGATCGCCTGTGCGTACTTGGGCACCGAGCGGTCCTTGCGCAGCTCCTCGGCCATCCGGTCGAGCCGGTCGAAGATGCCGCGATAACCCCAGTTGAGCTGGGGCAGAGTGGAGGAGAGGGTCGCCTGGATCGAGTCGCCGCCGACCCCGATCACCTCCTTGAAGAAGCGGTGGAAGAAGACCGAGTGACGCACCTCGTCGACCTGCTGGGTGGCGAGGAAATAGGCCTGCTCCTCGGTCGGGGCGGCGGTGATGTAGGGGGCCAGCGTGTCGGCCACCCGGTCCTCGCCGTAGAAGAACATCGAGTAGATCCACATCGCCGAGCGGCGCTGGATGTCGCTGAGGCCTTCCCACCCCTCGCGGTCCTGGGAGAAGTCGATGTCGTAAGCGCTCCAGTTGCCCTGCTCCCAGCGCTTGTAGAGGTCCTCGTAGGTGATGTTGTCCATCAGGTTCTGCGACGCGACGCTCATCGTTCTCCTTCGGCGAGATTGCTGGCTGCGCAGCAGGATACCGTGATCTTGGCTGCGCAGCCAGTTTTCGCTATTTCACGAATTCGCGAACCTGTTTGTAAACAGTTTCGTCGCTGATCAGGGCCAAGTGGCCGATGCAGGCGGTTTTCGTGTTGGTCGCGCCGCTGAGGATGACGCTTTCGTCGGGGTTGATGAACTCGTCGCAAGGCGACCACCAGGTGCCGTAGTTGACGGCGCCCGGCGTCTCGTCGCCGGAGTTGAGGGTCGTTAGGAAGGTCGAGCCCGGCCGCATCTCCACGCAGGAGGTGCTGAAGCAGAGGTTCGCAGCGGTCGTGCCGTGGTTGGGGCCGCCGAGCGACACCCACTCGTCGACTGTCGATTCGCCGCCGACGAACTTGATGTACCAGCGGCTGTTGAGGCTGCCCATCGAGTGGGCGATGATGTCGACCTTCGCCGCGCCCGCCGCTTTTTTGAGGGCTTCGACTTCGCTTTTCACGATCGTTTCAGCGGTCGTTTTGTTCGACTGCGAGGTGTTGTAGCTGTAGGCCCGCAGATGCGATTTCGGCCAGCCGTCTTTTTCGAACCGAGAGATCATCGTGTTCCAGTTCGAGGCGCTGCCAGACCAGCCGTGGACGAAGAGAATCGGATCGACCGCGAGCGAGCTGGCGGGCGAGATGGTCACACCGGCGACACAGATCGCGAGCGTCGCGAGGAACGCCTTGAAGCGTCTCTTCAGCATGCTTCCTCCTTCTGTGCGTGACGGGCTCCCAGCCCGTCAACTGTGCATCGATCAGCGCAATGGTACTCAGGAAAAGCTGATCAAACGCTGCCGGATGCGGCCGGCGTCTCGATCTCCCGCTTGAGGATCTTGCCGGTCGGGCCCTTCGGCAGGTCATCGAGGAACCAGACGATGCGCGGGTACTTGTAGGCGGCGATCCGGTCCTTGACGTAGGCGCTGACCTCCTCGGGGCCCAGCTCCTCGCCCTCGTGGAGGACGACGGCGGCGCCGATCTCCTCGCCCCACTCGTCGTGGGGGACGCCGACCACGGCCGCTTCGCGGATCTTCGGGTGCTCGTAGAGCACCTCCTCGACCTCGCGCGGGTAGACGTTGTAGCCGCCGCGGATGATCAGGTCCTTCTTGCGGTCGACGATGTAGAAGTAGCCGTCCTCGTCGGTGCGGGCCATGTCGCCGCTGTGAAACCAACCGCCGCGCATCGCCTCCTCGGTCGCGTCGGGCCGCCGCCAGTAGCCCTTCATGATGTTGTGGCCGCGGATCACGATCTCGCCGACCTCCCCCTGGGCGACGGGCTTGTCGTCCTCGTCGACGACCTGCATCTCGACGCCCTCGATTGGGGTGCCGATCGAGCCGGGCTTGCGCTCCTTGTCGGGATGGTTCGAGGAGGACACGGGGGAGGTCTCCGAGAGCCCGTAGCCCTCGAGCACTATCGCGCCGAAGGCCTGCTCGAACCCGCGCAGCACCTCGACCGGCATCGAGGCGCCGCCGGTGATGCAGGTCCGCAGCGAGGAGGCGTCGTATTTGTCGCGCTCGGGGTGGTGGAGGAGGGCGCCGAACATCGTCGGCACGCCGTAGAAGTGGGTGACCCTGTCGCGCTCGATCGTCTCCAGCGCCTCGCCGGGGTCGAATTTCGGCACCAGGGTGAGGCAGGCGCCGACCTTGAGCGACGCGTTCATCGCAACCGTCTGGCCGAACGAGTGGAAGAGGGGAAGCCCGCCGAAGACGACGTCGCCGGGGCCGATCTCGCTCGTCGTGCGCATGCAGACGTCGGCGTTGGTGGTCAGGTTGGCGTGGGTCAGCTCCGCCCCCTTCGGCTTGCCGGTCGTGCCGGAGGTGTAGAGGATCACCGCGGTGTCGTCGTCGGCCGTCTCGGCGAGGCCGGCGGTCGGCTCGACCCCCGCCAACAGCTCCGCGAAGGAGCTCGGCTCCACCTCGATCGTCTCCGCGCCCGCGTCCTCCGCCCCGCCTCGGGCCTCCTCGGCGAAGCCGTGCCAGGCGAGCAGCAGCTTCGCCCCCGAGTCCTCCAGGTAGAAGGCGATCTCGCGGCGCTTCAACAGCACGTTCATCGGCACCACGATGCCGCCGGCTCGCAGGACCCCGTAGTAGGCGACGGGAAACTGCGGCACGTTGGGCAGCATCACGCCGACCCGGTCGCCCTGCGCAAACCCCTTCTCGCGCAGCAACGCCGCCAGGCGGGCGCTGGCGTCGTCGAGCTCGCGATAGCTCAGCTCGAAGTCGCCGAGGCGGATCGCAGGGCTGTCGGGCGAGCGTTCGGCGCTTGCCGTGAGTATCGACGCGAGGTTCATTCCCATCCTCCCGCCGGCAGTCTAGACCGCAATCGGGTCCGAGCCGGCGGGGCCGTTGCGCCGGCTCATCGTCCAGGCGAAGGCGCCGCCGGTGAAGAGCATGAAGGAGGCGTAGACGGCGGCCGGGATCGTCAACGTGCTGGCCAGGCTGGCGCCGACGGCGACCGCCAGGGCAGCGTTGTGGATCCCCAGCTCCAGCGAGATCGCCGTCGCCTGGCGGTTGCCGAGACGGGCCAGCTTCGAGATCGCGAAGCTGAGCGACATCGCGGCGACGTTCAGGGCCAGCGCCGCCGCCCCGACCTCGGCCGCGTTCTCGGCGACGGTGTCGTGCTCGCTGGCGATCGCGCCGAGGATCACCAGCCCGAAGAGAACGAGGGCGACGTTGCGGAAGCGGGGATAGATCGCTTCGATGCGGCGCCGGTCGCGACGCCGCAGCTCCATCCCGATCGCCACCGGCACGATCGTGATCGCGAAGACGCGGGCGACGACGCCGAGCATGCTCGCGTCGCCGACGTCGCCGGCGCCGAAATGGTCGGCGGAGAGGGCGAGGAAGAGCGGCACGGTGACGATCGCGCCGACGCTGCTGATCGCGGTCATCGTGATCGACAGCGCCGTGTCCCCACGCGAGAGGTGGGTGAGCATGTTGGCCATCATCCCGCCGGGGGACGCCCCGAGCAGCACCAGGCCGACCGCCAGCTCCGGCGAGAGGCCGAACAGCTCGGCCATCGTCAGCGCGAGCAGCGGCGAGATCAGCGCCAGGTTGAGCATCCCGATCGCGACCCCGCGCGGCGCCTCCAGCACGCGCCGGAAGTCCGCCGCGCTCAGCGTCATCCCCAGGCTGCACATGATCACCGCGATTGCGGCCGGCAGGACGAAGGCGGTGAGGAGAGGGCTGTCCACTCGCGTGGACGGTATTCGGTGAGAGGGGACGGCGGCGTTTTGATCTGCGATTCCCTAGCATGGCCGCCGTGAAAGCGACCTGGACCACCCTCTTTCTTTGCCTGGCGTTGGTCGCCGCCGGCTGCGGCGACGATGACGACGCGCCGACCAGCGCCGGCTCGAACGAGTCGAGCTCGGCTCGCTCCCCGGCCGAAGCGGCAGAAGGCAGCAAGCCGACGGTAACGGTCCCGACCGGCTCGCCGCCGCGGCAACTGGTCGAGGAAGACCTGATCGAAGGCGGGGGGCCGAGCGCGAAAGCAGGCGACCGGGTAACGGTCCAGTACGTCGGCGTCGGCTTCGACAGCAACCAGGAGTTCGACGCCTCCTGGGATCGCGGCGAACCGTTCAGCTTCCAACTGGGCGCCGGAGAAGTGATTCCCGGCTGGGACCAGGGCATCGAGGGAATGAAGGTCGGCGGCCAGCGTCAGCTGGTGATCCCGGCCAACCTCGCCTACGGTGAAGTCGGGTCCCCGCCGGCGATCAAACCCAACGAAGCGCTGGTCTTCGTCGTCGATCTCCTCGCCGTCGAATAGATCGCGCGACCGAGCCAGCGCGGCATTTGATCAGTACTTCCTGATCTATATATGATGCTGCGGCATGAAGCCGTGGTCCCTGCTGCTGGCGATTTGCCTGGTCGTGTCGGTCGCGGCATGCGGGAGCGACTCCTCGACCGAAACGCGCAGCGCGGATGCGGCGGAGTTGGAGCGGAAGCCGGAGATTCCGACCGGCCCCACCTCGAAGAAGCTGATCGTCAAGGACCTGATCGAGGGGACGGGTGTTGCCGCCGAAGAGGGCGACGATCTGTCGGTTCACTACGTCGCCGGCATCTACGAGACCGGAAAAGAAATCGAATCCGCCTGGGTGGAAGGGAACCCACTCGGCTTCAGGCTCGGCTCCGGTGCTTGGCTGAAAGGCTGGGAAGAAGGTATGCCGGGAATGCGGGTGGGTGGGCGCCGCGAGCTGATCATGCCCACGAATCGCGAGGAGACTCCTCCCGGCAGCAAACTCGGCGACACGCTGGTCTACGTCGTCGACCTGGTGGAAGTGAAGAAGCCGAAGCCGAAAGGCGACTCGTGAGGGCTGTTTCAGTTGCCCTGATGCTGTGCCTGGTCCTGGGATTTGCCGCCTGCGGCGACGACACGTCGGCCGGGGGCGGGGGGACTGAATCCCGGCCCAAGTCCGGCGACGGCGACGGCGACGGGCCGGCACCGGTCGTGAAGCTGCCGCAGAGCCAGCCGCCGAACAAGCTGGTCGTCAAAGATCTCGAGGTCGGCAAGGGCCGCGCGGCCAAGCCGGGCGACGAACTCGAGGTCTACTTCACTTCATTCCGCCACCTCACCGGCGAGCACTTCGAAACCATCTGGAAGCCCGACAAACCGTTCGACTTCAAGCTGAACGAGAGCGACGTGATCCCCGGATGGGTGGAGGGGCTGCCCGGGATGAGGGTCGGCGGGCGCCGCTATCTGGAGGTGCCGGGCAAGCTGGCGGCCCGTGGGGGCATCTCTCCCTTCCAGGATCCAGACGAATCCGCCCTCGTCTACGTGGTCGATCTGCTCGAGGTCAAGTAGGACCGGATGAGGCCGGGCCTGGCCGCCAGCGCGCTCGGCGTGGTGCTGCTGGTCGGGGGATGCGGGGGCGAGGACGGGACCGCCGACAAGGCGACCAGCGCTCCTTCGACCAGCGAATCGAACGCGCGACCGGCCAAATCGGAGGATCGCCCGCCGGAGAAGCGGCCAAAGCCGATCGTCATCCGGGTCGGCGGGCGGACCTTCAAACGGGCCGAGCCGCGGGTCGTGCCGCCACAGGGCGCGCCGCCGAGTGACCTGATCGTGGAGAACTTGATCGCGGGGGCGGGAAAGAGGGCCGAGGACGGCGACGTGCTCACCGTCGAGTACGTCGGCGTCTACTACGACGATGGCGGCTCGTTCACGAACTCGTGGGAGCGCAGCAAGCCGTTCGACTTCGAGCTGGGTGGCCGCGAGCCGCTGATCAACCCGGGTTGGGAAAAGGGGCTGAAAGGGATGCGTGTCGGGGAACGCCGCAAGCTGATCGTGCCGCCCAGATACCTCTATCAGGGCGGCGCTCCGCCCGGCAGCGACCTGGACACGATCGTCTACGTCGTCGACCTGCTCCGAATCGACTGATGACCCGGGGGATCCTCGCGGAGCGGTTCGCCGCTCAGGGACTCACCGAATCGCCTCTTCGCGATCCGGCGGCGGTTGCCGAGCGGCTCCTTGCCGTCCAGGGTCAGGATCCGCGCGGCGTCCGTCTGGCGATTCGGGCGCGAACCGACGGACTCTCGGCCGCGGACGTCGACCGTGCCCTGAGCGAGGACCGCTCCCTGTTGATCACCTGGCTCAATCGCGGCACGCTCCACCTCTTGCGCAGTGAGGATTACCCGTGGCTGCACGCGCTGACCACGCCGCCCCTGCTCACGTCCGCGGCTCGCCGCCTCGAGCAGGAGGGCGTCTCGCCCGACGCCGCCGAACGGGCAGTCGCGACGATCGAGCGGGCGCTTGCCGACGAGGGCCCGCTCACGCGCCTGCAGCTGAAAGAGCGCCTCGAGGCGGCGAACCTCGCGACCGAGGGGCAGGCGATGATCCACCTCCTTTTCCTGGCAACGCTGCGAGGCATCGCGGTGCGCGGGCCGATGGTCGGCAAGCAGCACGCCTACGCGCTCACCCACGACTGGCTCGGGCCGCCGAAGCCGGTCGACCGCGAGACCGCCCTGGCGGAGCTGGCCCGCCGCTACCTCGTCGGTCACGGCCCGGCGAGCGATCGCGACCTGGCCCGCTGGGCCGGCCTTCCCTTGCGCGACGCGCGCGCGGGCCTGAAGGCGATCGGGGCGGAGCTCGACCAGAGCAGGAACGGGCTCGTGCGCCTGCGGAAGCGTTCCGGGGTGGAGGGGGAGATCCCGCCGCCGCAGTTGCTCGGCGCCTTCGACCCGGTCCTCCTCGGCTGGGTCTCGCGTGAGGCGATCATCGGCCCGCACACGAGCCTCGTCACCCGCAACGGCATGTTCCACCCCTTCGCCCTCGTCAAAGGTCGGGCTGTGGCCCGCTGGCGGCTGGCAAGGGGTGAGGTGACCCTGGAGCCCTTCGAGCCCCTTACCGCCCGTGTCGCGAGGGCGTTGGAGGTCGAGGCCGCCGACGTGTCGCGGTTCCTCGCCTGAAGCTCCTCAGCTCTCGGCGGCTGGCTGTGCTGGCGCCGGTGGCTCGTTGCCGCCGCCGACCGCTTCGATCGGCGGTCCGACCGGACCGGTCGGGACGAACCCCTGGTACATGCGCACCAGGGCCAGCAAGCCGCAGAGTCCGACCAGGGCAGAGAGTCCGCCGGCGTAGCCGAGCGTGCCACGGGCGCCGATTGCAGCGACGAGGATGCCGCCGGCCGCGAACGCCCCCAGCTCCGCCGTGTTGCGGATTCCGTTGTAGGCGGCGAAGGCCCGCCCGTGCAGCTCGTCGGGGACGCGGACGTGGATCAGGCTGCGGAACATCACGTTCTTCAGCCCGTGCGCGACCCCGCCCGCGAACGAGCAGGCGAAGAAGAAGGCGAAGCTGAGGCAGAGCGCCGGCAGCGCCAGGGCCGCCCCCTGCACCGTCGCCGCGATCAGCCCTGCGGCGGCGACGGCGGCGGCAGCCACTCGGCGCGAGAGCAGCATCGCGCCGAGCGCCATCCCCACCGTCCAGATCGAGAGCATCGCGCCGTAGGCGAGGTCGCCGCCGCCGAGCACGTCCTCGACGAAGAAGAGCTCGGCGACCCAGACGGCGGACATGAACAGCAGCGAGCCGAAGGCGACGGTCATCGCCAGCGCCAGCAGGCGGTCGCGGAAGAGGAAGGCGATGCCGTCGCGGGCGCGTGGAGTCTGCTCGGCGCCCGCGAGCGCCGCCGGCTCACGCTTGATCCGCAGCCCCAGCGCCGCCAGGGCGACGAAGGCAAAGGTGCCGGCGTCGGCAAGCATCGCCAGCTCGAGGCCGCCGAGCGAAAAGAGTAGGCCGCCAAGCAGCGGACCCGCCCCGAAGCCCACGTAGCGGACCGTCTCGATGTGCCCGTTTGCCTCCTGGATCCGATCGCGCCCCGCCAACAGCGGGACCAGCGAGAACTCGGCCGGCTGCGAGGCGGCGAAGACGAGTCCAAGCGCCGCCGTCAACACCAGCACCGGCGCGAACGCGTCGCTGAAGGCGAGGGCCGCTGCCGCCACGGCCCCCACCACGGAGACGACGGCCAGCAGCCGCGTGGCCTCGATCCGGTCGACGAGCAACCCGACGTGCCCGGCGACGAGAACCGACGGGCCGAACAGGCAGACCCAGAGTGCCGCGACCGCAAAGCCGGAGTCGGCCGTCTCCTTGACGTGCAGTCCCAGCGCGACAATCGCGACCCAATCGCCGAGCGCAGACAGCGCCACCGACGCAGCGACCAGGCGGAAGTCCCGATCGCGAAAGAGGCTGGGCATCAGTCCAGCTTGGGGCTCTGCCAGGGCTGGGCCAGGCGTGAGGCGAGGTCGTCGGCGAGGCCGGCGATCGGGACGCGGGTCTGCTCGAGCGAGTCGCGGTCGCGGAGGGTGACGGTCTCGTCTTCCATCGTCTGGCCGTCGACGGTGATTCCCCAGGGAGTGCCGATCTCGTCCTGGCGGCGGTAGCGCTTGCCGATCGAGCCGCCCTCATCGAACTCGGCCGGGAAGCGTCGCCGCAGTTCCTCGAAGACCTGGCGCGCCTTCTCGGGCATGCCTTCCTTGGAGACGAGCGGCAGGACCGCCGCCTTGACTGGGGCGAGACGGGGATGGAGGCGGAGCACGGTGCGCTGACGTCCCTCCACCTCCTCGACTTCGTAGGCGTCGACCAGGAAGGCGAGGGTGGCTCGGTCGGCGCCGGCGGCGGGATCTATCACGTAGGGCACGTAGCGCTCCTTCGTGCCCTGATCGAAGTACTCGAGCTTCTCGCGGCTGAACTTGGCGTGCTGGGTGAGGTCGAAGTCGCCGCGGTTGGCGATCCCCTCCAGCTCCGACCAGCCAATCGGGAACAGGTACTCGATGTCGCTGGTGGCCGAGGAGTAGTGCGAGAGCTCGTCGGCGCCGTGGGGACGGACGCGCAAGAGCTCGGGCCGGATCCCGAGCTCGGTGTACCAGCGCTCGCGCTCCTCGATCCAGGTGCGGTGCCATTTCTCGGCATCCGCCGGCGGCACGAAAAACTCCATCTCCATCTGCTCGAACTCGCGGGTGCGGAAGATGAAGTTGCCCGGGGTGATCTCGTTGCGGAAGGACTTGCCGATCTGGGCGATCCCGAAGGGCGGCTTCTTGCGGGCGAAGCCGAGCACGTTCTTGAAGTTGATGAAGATGCCCTGCGCCGTCTCCGGCCGCAGGTAGACGGTCGATCCCTCCTCGGCGACGGGGCCGACGTGGGTTTCG
>DASVWY010000176.1:0-3339 GCA_036392975.1 Solirubrobacterales bacterium
CTGGAAGACGTTGTTGTGGCAGTTGAAGAAGAAGGCGAGCTGACCCGCGAAGCTGTCGATCTCGAGCCCGCGCTCGAGCGCCGCCTCGGTGTAGGCGATCGCGTTGGCGAGCGTGAAGGCGACCTCCTGGACGGCCGAGCAGCCCTTCTCGCGGATGTGGTAGCCGGAGATCGAGATCGTGTTCCACTTCGGGACGCGCTCGGCGCAGTACTCGAAGATGTCCGTGGTCAGGCGCATCGTCGCCTCGGGCGGGTAGATGTAGTTGCCGCGCGCGACGTACTCCTTCAGGACGTCGTTCTGGACGGTGCCACGGAGGGCCGCCGGGTCGACGCCCTGTTCCTCGCCGACGAGCTCGTAGAGCAGCAGCAGGATTGCCGCCGGGGCGTTGATCGTCATTGAGGTCGAGACCTGGTCGAGCGGGATCTGGTCGAAGCAGATCCGCATGTCCTCGATCGTGTCGATCGGGACGCCGGTCCGCCCGACCTCGCCGTCGCAGAGCGGATCGTCGGAGTCGCGGCCGAGCTGGGTCGGCAGGTCGAACGCCATCGAGAGGCCGGTCGAGCCGTGCTCGATCAGGTAGCGGTAGCGCTCGTTGGTGTCTTCGGGGGTCGCGAAGCCGGCGTACTGGCGCATCGTCCAGAGCCGGTCGCGATACATGCGCTCGTGGATGCCGCGGGTGAAGGGCGGCTCACCGGGCTCGCCGAGGCGCTCCTCCAGCCCCGGCGCTACGTCGTCCTCGGTGTAGAGGGGCTTGATCTCGATGCCGGAGTCGGTGAAGACGCGCTCGTCGTCGGGCCCGACGATCGGGCCGATCGTACGCGGGATCTCGTCAATCGATTTGGCGGCCTTGCTCACTGTCGTCGCAGGATATTGGGGGGGCGGCCGATCCGGGCTGGCGCCAACCCGTAACAGAGGCGCAAGAAAAACCGCCTTGTTTTCAGCGGTGGACGCGAATAGCCTGGGTTCGCCAATCAACCCGCCGCCCGCAGGGGAAAGCAGGGTGGCTCCGGGAGGACCAGATGAATCCAGTGACCCAGCCACGGAGGCAGGGGAGGAACGGCTCGATGGCGGCGCTCGCCGCAATCGCGGCCACTTTCCTCGTCTTCGCTCCAGCCGCCTCGGCGGCGAGCGATCCGCTTGCCGGCGGCGCCACCACGATCCAACTCAGCCAGGGCTTCCTCAAAAAGGCAGGGAAAAGAGGAGTCAAGGTGCTCGGCCTCAGCCCGGCGACGGTGAGTGGAGGGACCATCGCACTCCCGGTCGCGCAGGGTGTGCTGGACCCGCTCAACGGCCAGGGAACGATCTCCCACGCCGGCGAAATCAAGTTCAAGCACGGCAAACGGACCGCCCGCGTCGGCGCGCTCGTCCTCGACACCGCCACCGCGTCGCTGAACGGGCTTGTCGTCGGTCAACCGGTCAAGTTCGCTTCCGTGGAAGGCCTCTCCTTCGCCCGCAACGGCTTCGGGGTGGACCTCACGATCGCCAACCTGGCGCTGACCGGCAACGCGGCGAAACTGCTCAACGCGAAGCTCGGCTTCAGCGGCAAAAAAGCGAAGAAACCGTCGCATGCCAAGGCCAGCAAGAAAGGCAAAGTCGTTCGCAAGCCGTTCGCGGCAAAACAGGCTCTCGGCGCCGCGGCGAGCAGCACGCAGCCGTTGACGGTGACGATCCTGCCGACCGGCAAAGCGAAACTTGCGCCGGATCTCGGAACGGTGACCAAACTGTTCTTTGCCGGCGCTACCAGCGAACCGATTCCGCCGGCCGAACTCCAGCCGGGCCCGCCACCGTTCGTGAACCTGCCGATCGCGGGTGGGGTGCTGGCGCCAAACGGCTCGGCTGGCGTGCTGCAGACGCTCGGCGGCGAAAAACTCAGCAAAGGCTCGGTGACGACGATCACCAGCAACCTCTGGGTGGACCTCGGGCTGAAACTGACCAGCGCCGAACTGGAAGTCACCGGCTTCCCAGGGGCGCCGGGCAAACTCGGCCGCGTCCCCAACGCCCTGCTCGATCTCTCGGCAGCGAGCGTCGGGTCGGACCCGGCGGCGCGCACCGTCTCGGTCGCCAACGCCATCCTGCGGATGTCCGCGGAGGGGGCGGCGAGCCTCAACCAGCTCTACGGCACCGACTTCAAAGCGGGTGACCCGCTCGGCAGCCTCTCGTTCACGGCCCAGGCCCAGTAGGCGAAAGGCGCGAACGAGCACTGGGGGAAGGGGCGGCCGGCCGGCCGCCCCTTCTCAGTCCGAGGCCCCGACGAGGCGCTCGAGGCCGGCCCGCTCGATGGTCTGGCGCAGGCCCTGGCGCAGGTCGACCTCCGGCTTCCAGTCGAGCAGGTCGCGAGCGCGGCCGATGTCCGGCTGGCGCTGCTGCGGGTCGTCAACCGGCAACGGCTCGTAGACAATCTCCGAACGCGACTCGGTCACCTCGATCACCGTCTTGGCCAATTCCAGCAGGGTGAACTCGTCCGGGTTGCCGATGTTGACCGGCAGGTGCGCGTCGGACTCGGCGAGGGCGACGATGCCTCGGATCAGGTCGTCCACGTAACAGAAGCTCCGCGTCTGGTTGCCCTCCCCGAACACGGTGAGCGGCTGGTCCTGTAGCGCCTGGCGGAGGAAGGTCGGGATCGCGCGACCGTCGTTGGCGCGCATCCGCGGCCCATAGGTATTGAAAATCCGGACGATCGAGGTGTCGACGCCCTGCTGACGGTGATAGGCCATCGTCATCGCCTCCGCGTAGCGCTTGGCCTCGTCGTAGACGCCGCGCGGTCCGATCGGGTTGACGTGGCCCCAGTAGTCCTCTCGCTGCGGGTGGATCTGAGGATCGCCGTAAACCTCACTGGTCGAAGCGAGGAGGAAGCGAGCGCGCTTGAACTTGGCGACCCCGAGCATGTGATGGGTGCCGTGCGAGCCGACCTTGAGCGTGTGCAGCGGCAGGCGCAGGTAGTCGATCGGGCTGGCAGGCGAAGCTAGGTGGTAGACGAAGTCGACGTCCTCGGCGATGTCGACGTATTCGGTGATGTCGACGTGACGGAATTCGAACCTGGCGTCACGGATGTGAGCGATGTTCTGCAACGACCCGGTCTCCAGGTTGTCGATGCAGATGACGCGGTGGCCGTCCTCCAGCAGCCGCTCGCAGAGATGGGAACCGAGGAAGCCGGCGCCGCCGGTGACCACGCAAGTGCTCATCGCGGCCGATGCTACAGGGGCGGTCCCGGCTCGGGCGGCGGAAACGGTGCGTGCAATTTCCGGCCTTTTCGGCCGACAACCCGTCCAGAGGGGGGAGAGATCGCCCGCGTCCCGAGCTATGCCTGGGAGCTACGAGCAACCGGTGGGACCGGTAGGG
>DASVWY010000177.1:0-12031 GCA_036392975.1 Solirubrobacterales bacterium
GGGCCAGGACGCCAGGCTTGTTCTCGACCAGGATCGAGAGGATGTGCTTGCGGCCGCTGAGCTGGCCCGGCACGTGCAGGTCCTCGAGTTTGACCGTCTGCGGGGTCCAGGCCTCCATCACCGCACCGCCCCTCGCGGCGCCTCGACCATGTCGCGGGCCGCCTGGCCCGGCGGGATCATCGGGTAGCAGTTCTCCTCCTGGGCGACGCGCACGTCGAGCAGGACCGGCCCGTCGGCCTCGAGCGCCTCGACCATCGTCGCCTCGAGGTCGGCGGCGTCCTCGCAGCGCAGCCCGGTTGCACCGAACGCCTCGGCCAGCTTCACCCAGTCGGGGCTGGGCCCCATTTCGACCGAGCTGTAGCGGCGGTCCCAGAACAGCTCCTGCCACTGCCGGACCATCCCCATGTAGCCGTTGTTCATCAGGAAGACCTTGACCGGGATCTCTTCGGTGACGCAGGTGGCCAGCTCCTGGCAGGTCATGATCAGGCTGCCGTCGCCGGCCAGGCAGACGACGTGCTCGTCGGGGCAGGCGACCTTGGCTCCCACCGCCGCCGGCAAGCCGAACCCCATCGTCCCGAGGCCGCCGGAATTGATCCAGCGCCGCGGCTTCTCGAAGCCGTAGTACTGCGCCGCCCACATCTGGTGCTGGCCAACGTCGGAGGTGACGATCGCGTCGCCGCGCGTCGCCCGGTGCATCGCCTCGACCATGAATTGCGGCTTGATCTCGCCGTCCACGCCCGGCTCGTAGCGCAGCGGGTGCTCCTCCTGCCAGGCGCGCAACTGCTTCCACCAAGCGTCGAGACGCGAGGGGTCGGTCTGCAGCGCCCGGTACTCGCGGGTCAGCTCGGGCAGGACCAGCTTGGCGTCGCCGACGATCGGGATGTGGGCGCCGACGTTCTTGGAGATCTCGGCCGGGTCGACGTCGAGGTGGATCACTTTCGCGTGCGGGGCGAACTCGGCCAGCTTGCCGGTGATGCGGTCGTCGAAGCGGGCGCCGATGGCGACGATCAGGTCGGCGTTGTCCATCGCCCAGTTGGCGGTGACGGTGCCGTGCATGCCGAGCATCCCCAGCCAGTTCTCGTGTGAGGCGGGGATCGCGCCGAGGCCCATCAGGGTCGAGGTGATGGGAAAGCGGTCCGAGGCCGCCAGCTCGCGCAGCTCCTCGGCGGCGTCGGCGTTGACGACGCCGCCGCCGGTGTAGAGGATCGGCCGCTTCGCGTTGGCCAGCGCCTTGGCGGCGATCCGCACCTGCTTGATGTTGCCGCTGCTCATCGGCCGGTAGCCCGCCAGCTCGACCGGCTCGGTGCGGGGTGCGTAGTCGATGTCGGCCCGGGAGAGGTCCTGCGGCACGTCGACCAGCACCGGCCCGGGCCTGCCCGTCGAGGCGACGTGGAAGGCCTCGTGGATGTACTCGGGGATCTCACGCGGATCGGTCACCTGGAAGGAGTGCTTGACGAAGGGCAGCGTGGCGCCGAGGATGTCGGCCTCCTGGAAGCCGTCGGTGCCGATCAGCTCGGTTCGCACCTGGCCGGTGACGAAGACCGTCGGCACCGAGTCCATCATCGCGTCGGCGATCGCGGTGACCAGGTTGGTGGCGCCGGGGCCGGAGGTGGCGAAGGCGACGCCGACTTTGCCCGAGGCCTTGGCGTAACCCTCGGCAGCGTGGCCTCCCCCCTGCTCGTGACGGACCTGGATATGGCGCAGGCCGGCGTCCACGAGGGCGTCGTAGGTCGGCAGGTTGGCCCCGCCGGGGATGCCGAAGATGTGCTCGACACCCTCGGCCTTGAGACTTTCCATCAATGCGTCGGCGGCTCTCATCGGACCCGCGATGGTACCAGCGGGCCTACGCTCGGCCAGCAGGGCTTTTGGCCGGGTTCCAGCGCGTGCGCGGGTCGATCGAGCTCTCGATCACGTGGCCTTTGTAGCGCTCGATCGCGTGGATCATCGACTCGACCAGCTCCTCCCCGAGCAGCGTCGGCTGCAGGCCGAGGTCGAGCAGCTTGGTGTGGATCGCGTTGTAGTAGTGCTCTTCCTTCTCGACCCGCGGGTTGTCGCAGTGCTGGATCTCGACCGAGTAGCCGAGGTGCTCGGCGGCCGCCTTGACCAGCTCGGCCAGCTCCAGCACCGAGAACTGCTCGGTGAACTGGTTGAAGACGCGGAACTCGCCGGCGTCCGCCGGGTTCTCGACCGCCAGCTCGACGCACTGCAGCGTGTCGCGGATGTTGAGGAAGCCGCGCGTCTGGCCACCGGAGCCGTAGACCGTGAGCGGATGCCCGATCACGGCCTGCACGCAGAAGCGGTTGAGCACGGTGCCGAAGACCTCGTCGTAGTCGAAGCGGGTGATCAGGCGCTCGTCGCGGGCGGTCTCCTCGGTCTCGACCCCGTAGACGACCCCCTGGTTGAGATCGGTCGCCCGCAGTCCCCAGGTGCGACAGGCGAAGTGAATGTTGGTCGAGTCGTGGACCTTCGAGCAGTGATAGAGCGAGCCCGGCAGCTTCGGGAACGGCAAGGTGTCCTTGCGGCCCTTGTGCTCGATCTCGATGTAGCCCTCCTCGATGTCGATGTTGGGCTGGCCGTACTCGCCCATCGTCCCCAGCTTGACCAGGTGGCACTCGGGGACGTGGTCGCGGATCGAGAAGAGCAGGTTGAGGTTGCCGATCACGTTGGTGTGCTGGGTCTCGACCGCCCGCTCGCGCGACATCATCGAGTAAGGCGCCGAGGGCTGCTCGCCGTAGTGGACGACCGCCTCGGGCCGGGTCTCGGCGACGACCTCGTCGAGGAAGTCGCCGTCCTCGACCGCGCCGACGTAGCTGCGGATCTGCTCGCCGCAGACCTCGCGCCAGGCCTCGACCCGCTCGTCGAGGCCGCGGATCGGAGTCAGCGAGTCGGTGCCGGCCTCGCGGTGCCAGCGACGGCGGGAGAAGTTGTCGACGACCGCGACCTCGTGCCCGCGGGCCGAGAACCGCAAGGCAGTCGGCCAGCCCAGGTAGCCGTCGCCCCCAAGAATGAGAACGCGCATAGGTCGCGGCAGGGTAGCTGACCGGGGCGACATAGCATCCGCGCCTTGAGCGGAACGACCCCCCATTTCCAGGGATTGGCGGCGCGAAATGGAGGCTGGTTCGGCCTCGCGGTCCTGGCCGCGATCTTGCTGCTGGGGTTGGGACTGCGCCTCGACTACGCCTGGGAGGGCACGACGCCGGTCTACGACGCGCTCGCCTACGAGCGGATCGCGGCGAACCTGGAGCGCGGCGAGGGCTTCGATTTGGGCACGAACGCCACCCAGCCGGCGAGCAATTACTCCCCCGGCGTGCCGCTGCTGGCCGGCACCGCCTACGAGCTGAGCGGCGGCGTCCACGAGCGTCATGCGCGCCTTGTCCTGGCACTGATCGGAGCCCTGGCCGTCCTTTTCACCTACCTGATCGGCCGCCGTCTTTCGGGGCCCGCAGCGGGCTTGATTGGAGCGGCCGCGGTAGCGATCTATCCCTCGCTGCTCGAGTACCAAGGCATGCTGATGGGAGAGCCGCTGGCGGCGACGCTGCTCTCGGGCGCGGTACTGGCGATGCTCTGGGCAGCCTCGCGACAGGACCCGCCCGCCAGGTGGCTGGTCCCAGGGCTGCTGCTCGGAGCGTTGGCACTGGTCCGGCCCGAGTACCTCGGGATCGGCCTGGTGCTGGCTGTCGTGATCCTGGCGTGGAGCCGTGACCGGTGGAGAATCGGCGTCGCCAACGCCGCGATCCTCTTAGCCGGTGTCGTCTTGGTCGTCGCCCCCTGGACTGTCCGCAACGCGATCGCCCTCGATCGCTTCGTGCCGATTTCCACCGGCGGCGGTCAGGTGCTCTTCGCGGGCTCCTACCTACCTTCGGGCGGCGATCCGGAACGGGTCGGCGCCGAGGTCCTGGAGCGCCATCCCGGCCTGACCCGCAAGCTGAGTTCGCGGTTAGTCCCGGATAGCGCGACTAACCGCGAACTCAGCGAGGGGTTGCTGCGTCGGCTGCGGCTCGAGCAGATCCTGGCGGCGCTCGCGGATCAGCGCTACCCCGGCATGGAGACCGACGAGGCGCTCGCGAGGATGGGGCGCGAACGCCTCTGGGACGACCTCGGCGAGCGGCCGCTCGACTACGGCGGGTTCGTCGCGGCGAAGGTCTGGCGCGCCTGGTCGCATGGGCCGCGCCGGGTGATGGAGCGCCCCGGTTGGGAGATCTTCCACTGGGCGCTGATCGGCCTCGGGCTGCTCGGACTGGTCGTGCTGGCGCGAGAGCGCCCCCGGGAGGCGTTGCTGCTCGGCGTTCTCCTGGTCGCGGTCACCGCGATCGTCGCCCTGCTCGTCGCCTCGCCGAGGCGGGTCCTGGTGACGATTCCGATCGTCGCCGCCCTGGCTGGGGTCGGAGCCTCATGGCTGGTCGATCGGAGCAAGGAAGGACGCCGGACCGCGCGGGTTCGACGGCGCCGGTCCGCCACCCTGCCGGGATAGCCTCAGCGGCCATGGCCGCCTCGATCTCGCGCTGGGCACGGTCGCTGCCGCAGCGGCACGGACGCACGACGCTGATCCTGCTGGCGGCGATCCTTGCCCTCGGCTTCGGCCTGCGCGCCTACCGGGTGGTCGAGCCGCTGGCGACCCCCGGCGACGATTCGCGCGCCTACTACGCCCTCTCCAAGGCGCTTTACGAGGAAGGCAGCTACGGCGGCCCGGCCTTCCGCGACTCCAGCGACTGGTCCCCTGGCGCACCGCTGATCTACTCCGCCTCCTTCTACGCGACCGGGGGTGCGCGAGAAGGAACGGCGCGGATCGTAGAGCTGCTGTTCGGGCTGGCGGCGATCTTCATCGTCTACCTGCTGGGGCGGCGACTCAACTGTCGTCCCGCCGGGCTGATCGCCGCCCTCGGCGTCGCGATCTACCCCCCGTTCATCCACTCCACCGGAGCCCTCTTCAGCGAGCCTCCTGCCATCTTCACTTTGCCGGCCGCGGTTCTGGCGTTTCTCTGGGCAGCGGACTCGGGACCAGCCCCCCGGCGCGCGGGTCCTGTCGCGGGGCAGGGGTCCTCGTCCTCGCAGGCTGCGGGCGAGGACCCCAGACCCCGCGCCACCCGCGCGATGAGGTGGTTGATCCCGGGGCTGCTATTCGGGGTCACGGCGATGATCCGGCCCGAGTACATGGTCGTTGGAGCTGCCTTCGTAGTGCTGGCGATCATCCGGGTGGCTCAGCAGCACAGCTGGAAGCCGGGGCTGGCAGCGGGAGCCCTGCTCGCTGCAGGTCTGATGCTGCCGATCGTCCCCTGGACGATTCGCAACGCCGTAGTCCTCGATCGGGTCGTGCCGATCTCTACTGGAGGTGGCAAGGCCCTGTACGTCGGCACCTACCTGCCAGCGGATGGCGAGTACAAGAGGGTCAAGGCGCTGCTCGTCCGGCGCTACTTGGGACGCGACCTCGAGCCAGACTCAGATGCACTCGAGCGAATCAACCCGACGCCGTTGTTCGACAGGGTCGCAAACCGCTATCCCAATCTCCCCAGAGACGAGGCGCTGGGGAAGGTGGGCAAAGAGAACCTCTACGACTATCTCGGCGAAGACCCGCTCGGCTACGCGGCGATGACCGTGCGCAAGGTGTGGCGGATGTGGAGCGGCGGCATCGGCGAAGCGATGAGCGGCACCGCCGGCCGCGCGGTGCAGGTGCTGATCGTCCTCATCGGCCTGGCCGGCCTCGCCCTCCTCGGCGTGCGCCGGCGCTGGTGGGAGCTGGTGGCGATGGCGACCCCCATCGTCCTAGTCACCGCCGTCGGCGCCGCCTCGTTGGCCGCTCCCCGTCGCAACGAGGTGCTGATGACGCTGATCTTTCCGCTTGCCGGTGTCGCCCTGGCGCGGGTGGGCGCGGCCATATCCTCCAGCCCCCGATGGTCCCCCAGGCAGCAATCTTCCCCGCAGAGCTGACGGCCCTCCGCGCCGCCGGCCTGCTCGTCGCCGCGGGCATCGTCGCCTTCGCGATCCTGCGCCGGCGCAGCCTTCGCAACGCCGACGTGCTGATCCTGCTCGCCGCGGGCCTCGGGCTGGCGATCGTCTCCGGGACCGAACTGACGGACGCGCTGCTCTCGGCCTTCTCCTTCGAGGAGGGCAACGGCGGCCGCATCCTCGGTCTCGCCGTCTTCGCGATCTTCATCCTCTTCGGGCTGATCCTGCGGGCCCTCTCGCAAGCGGCGCGCAACGCGCGCCAGCTCTCGGCCGTGCTCGAGGGGCTGGCCTGGGAGGAGTTTCGCCAGGCGAAGCTGCCGGATCGCTTCCGCGGCAAGATCGCGATCGTCGTCCCGGCCTACGACGAGGCCGAGAACATCGGCCACGTGCTGGACCGGATGCCGGCCGAGGTCTGCGGGGTGCGGACCGAGGTTCTCGTCGTCGATGACGGCTCCCGCGACGGCACCGGCGACGTCGCCGCCGAGCACGGCGCGGTCGTCGCCCGCCATGTGATCAACCGCGGCGGTGGCGCGGCGCTGCGGACCGGCTACCGGCTGATGGTCGACTCCGGAGCCGAGGTGGTGGTGACGCTGGACGCCGACGGGCAGCACCTCCCCTCCGAGATGGAGCGGCTGGTCAAACCGATTCTCGACGGAGAGATCGATGTCGCCCACGGCTCCCGCGTGCTCGGCGAGGCGGATCGCAACCACCTCGCCCGCGAGCTCGGCATCGTCTTCTTCAACCGCCTGGTCTCCACCATCACCCGCACCCACGTCACCGATTGCTCCAACGGCTACCGCGCCGTCCGCGCCAGCGCGCTGCCGCAGCTGGTCCTGCGCCAGGAGCAGTTCCATACGTCCGAGTTCATGATCGAGGCGATCAAGCGAGGCATCCCCGCCAGGGAGATCCCGGTTACGGTCGAGCGCCGTCTGCACGGCCACTCGAAGAAGCCGGCCGTCGTCCGCTACGGCCTCGGCTTCGCCAACGCGATCGTTCGCACCTGGCTGCGCTGACCTTCGAAGACGGCGCGGAAGGTCGCGCGTCCAGCGAAGCGGAGGCGGAAACGGGCCGAGCAGCGCTCATCGAGGCGCTTGCGCCCGATCGAGCGGCCGCCGCGGTTGAGCTGCACCGGCAAGCCCGCCGCTCCATCGCAGGGAAGGACGCGGACGATCAGCTCGACGCCGCGATCGAGGCGGCGAACGCGGAGGGTCAGGCGATGCAGGCGGGCCGCCGCAGAAGACCCGCGGCTCGTCGCCGGCGGCGCCGCCGAAACGGTGGTTGGGCCGCCGGGGAATACCGGTCGAGGGGGCGCCTGCGCGCAGGCAGGGCCCGAGTCGCCGTACAGGCGGAACACGCCGCCGCTGTTGGAGACGACGTAGATGCGGCCGCAGGCGTCCTCGCCGAAGGAGACGGGATTGGCGACCGCGAGGCCCTCCGAGCGGTCGCCGCTGGCCGAGCCTTCGACGACGGCCGGGAGGAGAAGTGAGCGCAGCTCGCCGATGCAGAAGTCGGCGTACAGGTAGCGGCCGTAGAGATCGCCGAGCCCAGGGTCGCGGACGACGTAGCCGCCGGTGATCGAGCAACCGTGAGCGGCGTCGCCGCCGGGATCGTCGTGCGGGTACTCGAAGGCCGGGTCGGTGAAGCCGAAGCCGGTGCAGGAGGCCGGTGCGGCCGGGTACGCGATCAGGCCCTCGCGGCAGTTCCAGCCGAAGTTGGCGCCAATGCCACCGGTAAGCCCCGGGGCCGGGCTCGGCGCGTGGTCGACCTCCTCGCGCAGGCTCTGGCCGACATCGGCGATCACGAGGTCGCCGCTGCCGCGATCGAAGGAGAAGCGCCAGGGATTGCGCAGGCCGTAGCTCCAGATCTCGTCCCGCCCGGGGGCGTCCACGAACGGGTTGCCGACCGGCGCCGTGTAGGAGGGGACCGAGCCCGGCTGCGGTTCGATCCGCAGCAGCTTGCCGAGCAGCGATTCGAGGTCCTGGCCGTTGCCGTCCGGGTCGCCGACGCCACCGCCGTCGCCGGTCGAGAGGAAGAGGTGGCCGTCGGGCCCGAACTGGAGCTGACCGCCGTTGTGGTTCGCTTCGTCGGCGTGACCGATGGTCAGGATCGGCTCGCGCAGCAGAGCGCCGCCGCCGGCCGGCGAGGGCCGGAAGGCGTCGAGGTGGATGTCTCCTTCGGCGCCGCCAGCCGCCGTCTCGCCGGTGTAGGCGGCGTAGAAGCGTTCCGTCGTTGAGAAGTCCGGGGCCAGGGCGATCGAGAGCAGGCCACGCTCGCTCGTGCAGCAGCTGACCAGCGCTTCCAGCTCCCCGAACAGCTCGAAGCCGGTCGCGGTCGCGACCAGGACCCGTCCCTCGCGCTCGACCACGAAGAGACGGTCCGGATCGGTCGGATCGGAGGTGACGAACATCGGCCGGTCGAAACTCCCGATCGGAACCAGCGTCGCCGCCTGCGAGGGAGCCACCTGCGAGAGCAGCGCCACCGTCGCTGCGAGGGGCAGGGCGATGCGGACGATTCGGGGCACAAAACGGCTTCTACCCCACCCCCGGGTGCCTAACCTCGGCCGGGTCGGGCAGGTAGAGATCGGCGCCGCAACGGGGGCAGACCTGGACGTAGAGCTTCACCGCTTTGCCGCAGACCGGGCACTGCCGTTCGGGTTCGTGCTTCTCGGAGCGGTAGAGGATCACCGCGATCAGTCCCAGCGGCGGCACGACCATCCCGATCAGCAGCCAGAGCCAGAACGAGCTGCCCTTGCCGCGGGCGATGATCGCCGTGGCTAGGCCGAAGAAAAAGGCGATGACGAGGTACTCGAATCCCACGTCGTCATTCTCGCGTCCAGCCGCGGCGGGTGCCCGATCGAGCCCAGCTCGGAGAGGTCGCGGCGGAAGGGCAGGCTGGCGGTCCAGTCGATCACGGCCCGTGCCTTGCGGGCGGCGCCGGGGATCTGGCTCATGTGGTAAGTCCGCGCCAGCCACCAGGCCGGGAAGCCGCGGAAGGTGCGCTGACCGATCCGGCCGACGGCCTTGTAGCGGCCGAGGTTGACGAAGGCGGCGTTGCTGCGGTACCGGAACGCCTCGGCGTTGCCGATGCCCAGCTCGGCGGCGATATTGCGCGCGGCGACCGGGCCCTGCCGTACCGCGTGCTGAGCGGTGGGCGGGCTGATGCCGCCGCGGGGGTCGGGGGCCGCCGCGCAGTCTCCGATCGCCCAGACTGCCTCCATCCCGCGAACCCGCAGGTTCTCGTCGACCGGGACCCGGCCGCGCTCGTCGAGCGGCACGCTCAGCTCGCGCAGGGCGGGGTTGGGCGCGACGCCGGCGGTCCAGACGACCGTGCGGGTCGGCAGCGTCTCACCGCTGGAGAGGCGGGCGCGGTCCGCGCTGACCTCCTCCAGGGTGGTGCCGAGGCGGATGTCGATGCCGCGACCGCGCAGCTCGCGCAGGGCGTAGTCGGCAAGCGCCTCGTCGATCTCGGGGAGAACGCGGTCGGCGGCCTCGACCAGGACCCAACGCATCCCGTGCAAGCGGGCGCGTGGATAGCAATCCATCGCGTCGGCGGCGAAGTCCTGCAGCTCGGCGAGCGCCTCGAGGCCGGCGTAGCCGCCGCCGACGAAGACGTAGGTCAGCAGCTCGTCCCGCCGCGCCGGGTCCTCGGCGGCGTTGGCCGCCTCCAGCGTTTCGACCACGTGGTTGCGCAGCCAGATCGCGTCGGCGAGCGTCTTGAAGCCGATCGCGTGCTGGTCGAGGCCGGGGATCGGCAGGGCGCGCGAAACCGAGCCGAGCGCAAGCAGCAGCTGGTCATAAGGGAGCGTCTCGGTCTCGCCCTCGCGGCTTCGCAGCTCGACCGTCCGGGCGGCTGGGTCGTGGGCGACGATCGAGCCAAGCCGCAGATAGGTGCGGCTGAGGATCTCGCGCAGGGGCGTGACCACGTGCCGCGGCTCCAGCGTCCCCGCCGCGGCCTCGGGCAGGAACGGCGTGTAGAGCAGGAAGTTGACGTCGTTGACCAGGCTCAGCCGCGCCGACTGCCGCGGCATGATCCGCTCCAGCTCCCGCGCCGCCATCGCGCCTCCGAACCCACCCCCGGCGATGACGACGTTCCAGGCCATGGGCCCAAGGTAGCACTTTGTAACAACATGTCACAAAGTGTCGGTAATCACTTTCTCCTCGGTCTTCCCTTGCAGCCGAGCCGATGCAGCGCTAAAGTTTCGGCCATCTTGGTTGTCACATCGAACGGCCCCGGGCGTGTACCCGGGGCCGTTTCTTTTTGCGGTTCGTCGTCCTAGCGTTCCGCGAGCTTCGATGCGAGCGCGATCAGCGCCCGCACCACACCCGCGTTGGCCAGGAGGACCACCGCCTCTTGGTTCGTCACATCTACTTAAGCCACAAGCGACCGAAACTCGCCCCCGCTTGTGAGAGAAACGGCGGCTAAACGCCCAGCTTCTCCCGGATCAGGCGGTTGACCTCGCCGCCGTCGGCGCGGCCCTTGGTCTCCTTCATCACGGCGCCGACGATGGCGCCGATCGCCTTCTGGTTGCCGGCGCGGACCTGCTCGGCCGCCGCGGGGTTGGCTTCCACCGCGGTGGCGACTATCGACTCCAGCTCGCCGCTGTCGGAGATCTGGGCCAGGCCCTCGCGCTCGACGATCGCCGCCGGGTCGCCGCCTTCGGCGACCAGCGCCGCGAGGACGGTCTTGCCGCTGCCGTGGGAGATCTTCTTCTCCTGGACCATCGCGACGAGGGTGGCGAGGGCCTCGGGCTCTACCTTCGAGCCGGCTGCGCTCTGGCCGCCGTCGCCGCGCAGGGCGGCCGCCAGCTCGCCGGTCACCCAGTTGGCGACGACGCGCGCCTCGACGTCGCCGGCCGCCGCCGCGGTCCGCTCGAAGTAGTCGGCGGTCTCGGGGTCGGCGACCAGCACCGTCGCCACGTCCTCTGCCACGCCCAGCTCCTCGCTGTAGCGCCGCAGGCGCGCCTCCGGCAGCTCCGGCAACGACTCGCGCGCCTCGCGCAGCATTGCCTCGGTCGGCGCCAGCGGAACCAGGTCGGGCTCGGGGAAGTAGCGGTAGTCGTGCGCCTCCTCCTTCGAGCGCAGCGGCGTCAGCGAGCCGTCCTCGGGGTGGAAGTGCAGCGTCTCCTGCACCACCGTCCCCCCCGCCCCGATCAGCTCGCGCTGGCGCGCCAGCTCGGCCTCGATCCCGCGTTCGAGGAAGCGGAAGCTGTTCATGTTCTTCAGCTCGGTCTTCGTCCCGAGCCGCTCGCTGCCCGCCGGCCGGACCGAGACGTTGGCGTCGACCCGCAGGCTGCCCTCCTCCATGTTGACATCGGAGACGTCGAGCTGGCGGACCGTCGTCCGCAGCAGGCGCGCCCAGGCGGCGGCCTCGGCGGCGCTGCGCAGGTCGGGCTCGGTGACGATCTCGACCAGCGGCGTGCCGCCGCGGTTGAAGTCGACCAGCGAGGCGCCGGAGCCATGGATCCGCCCCGATCCGCCGAGGTGGATCGTCTTCGCCGCGTCCTCCTCCAGGTGGGCGCGGTGGATGCGGATCCCGCCGAGCCTGCCGTTCACCGCCAGTGGCAGGTCGTACTGGCTGATCTGGTACGCCTTCGGATTGTCGGGATAGAAGTAGTTCTTGCGGTGGAAGATCGAGCGCGCCGCCACCTCGCACTCCAGCGCGGCGGCGATCTTCAGTGCGTAGCGGATCGCCTCCTCGTTCGGCACCGGCAGCACCCCGGGATGGGCGAGGCAGACCGGACAGGTGTGGACGTTCGGCTCGTCGCCGAAAGAGAGCTCGCAGCCGCAGAACATCTTCGTCCGGGTCGAGAGCTGGACGTGGATCTCGAGCCCGATCACCGCCTCCAGCTCAGCCACCGCCGTCCCCCTCCGGCCTCGCCTCGAAGCCGATCGCCCGCTCGAGTGCGTAGGCGGCGTCGAGCAGCCGCTGCTCGGCGAAAGCGGGGGCGGCAATCTGGAAGCCGACCGGCAGCGACGGGCCGCCCCCGGCCGGCGCCGCAAGCCCGGCCGGGATCGAGATCGCCGGGATGCCGGCGAGGCTCATCGGCACGGTGAAGAAGTCGTTGAGGTACATCGCCAGGGGGTCGTCG
>DASVWY010000178.1:0-4248 GCA_036392975.1 Solirubrobacterales bacterium
GGTGATGGCGGGACTGGTCGCGGCCGGGGTTCGGGCGCCGGGCGGGGCTCTGGCGCGGGCGATCGGGGCGAAGCTGCTCTGTGCGGCGGCGCTCGCGGATCGGTGCGGGGACGAACCGATGCTGATCGCGGCTTACGGGTCCGAGGTTGGCGAGTTGGTCCGCGAGCACATGCCCTCGCTCGCCTTCGAGCAGGGGGCTCGGGCGCTGCCGGTCGACTTCCGGCGCTGCCGCAGCAGCGCCTGCGGCGACGGCACCGCTCGCGGACTGGTCGATCGCACCGACGCCGGCCTGCCCGTCACCGCCTTCGTGCACGTTGTCGATTGCCGGGACCACGACCTCGGCGAGGTCAGCGACGGAACGGCCGGGCCCGATCTCGACGTCCTGGAGGGAACCGGAGCCAGTGTCCCGGCCGGCATCGTCGACAGTGGCGGCCCACCTGACTGCTCCGGCGATCGGGTCGGAAACCTCTACATCCAGTTCTGGCTTTATTACGCCGACTCAGCCACACTGCGTGGCGTCCCGATCGCCGGTGCCGCCGGCTATCACCGCGACGATTGGGAGAGCGTCCAGATCCGCATCGGAGCCGACGGCGCTGTGCACGAACGGGCCTCCTCCCACCACGGCTACAACCACGGCCGCGACGTCGCCAACGTCGGCTCCGACACCGGCGTCGGGCCCTTGCGGACGATCGCCGAGGCGGTCGGCGCCCGTCCGCGCAATGGCTGGGGACCGCCCCGTGGCCTGCTGCGGGTCTCCGGCGGCAGCCACGCCGGCAACGCCAGCGGCTTCCTCAACCTCGACCGCATCGTCCCCGGTTCGCGCGTGCATCTGGTGCCGCTGGAGGCGGTGGCGGTCGCGGCGGCGGGCCACCGCTTTGCGGTCAGCCCGCCCTGGCGCAAGGACGTCTGGCGCGACCCGGAGGCCACCGGGACGGACTGAGCGGTCCGGTCCCGCTCCCGGCACCGCTGAGCGGCATACACACCGCGGTTTTCCCAGCCCACTCCGGGACCTCGCTAGGGTTCCCCCATCGCCACCGAGGTGACGGCAAGCTCCAAGGAAGCGATCGCGAACCGGCTGACGGAGGCGCGCGAGCGAACCCTGGAGCTGATCGAGCCGCTGGACGACGAGCAGCTCAACCGCGTCTACTCGCCGATCCTCAGCCCGCTCGCCTGGGACCTCGGCCACATCGCCAACTTCGAGGAGCTCTGGCTGGTGCAGACGATCGGCGAGCGCGAGCCGTTGCATGGCGAGCTCGCCCGCTTCTACGACGCGATCGAGAACCCGCGCCGGACCCGCGGCGAGCTGCCGATCCTGCGCGACGCCGAGCTGCGCGCCTACCTCGCCGACGTCCGCGAGCGCACGCTCGAGGTCCTCGACGAGGTCGAGATCGGCCCCGACGCCGACGACCCGTTGCTGCGCGAAGGCTTCGTCTACGAGCTGCTGATAGCCCACGAGCAGCAGCACAACGAGACGATGCTGCAACTGCTGATGATGGTCGACGGCTACGAGCTGCCCGCTGCCGAGCTCGGTCCCGCCGCCGAGCCGTCGCCGCCCGGCCCGGAGACGATCCCGATCGAAGGGGGCACGTACTCGATCGGCGCCCCGCCCGCCGGCTTCGCCTACGACAACGAGCGACCGTGCCATGCGGTCGAGCTGGCCGCCTTCGAGATCGACCGGGCGCCCGTCGACAACGGCGCCTACCTCCAGTTCGTCGAAGAGACCGGCGCCGAGCCGCCGCTCTACTGGGAGCGCGACGGAGACGGGGGCTGGCTGGACACGAGGCGCGGCCGGCGCGCCCCCCTCAACCCGCAAGAGCCCGTCCTCCACGTTTCCTGGCAGGAGGCCGACGCCTTCGCCCGCTGGGCGGGGAAGCGGCTGCCCAGCGAGCATGAGTGGGAGGCCGCCCACGACCGTCTGCACGGAGTCGGTCAGGCGTGGGAATGGACCGGGTCGAGCTTCCTCGCCTACCCCGGCTTCGAGGCCTTCCCCTACCGCGAGTACTCCGAGCCCTTCTTCGGCGACGAGTACCGGGTGCTGCGGGGCGGCTCCTGGGCCACCGATCCCAACGTCATGCGGCCGAGCTTCCGCAACTGGGACCTCCCGCAGCGCCGCCAGATCTTCGCCGGCATCCGCTGCGCGAGCGACCCCGCCTGAGCCAGCCAAAGGACCACGCCGATGGAGCCGAACACCACCGCCGAGCAGATCGAGATCGAGGTCCACCTCGGCCTCGGCGGCGCCGCGCAGATGGCCCGCGACGTCCGCCTCGGCCTCACCGCCAACCCCAAGGAGCTGCCACCGAAGTACTTCTACGACGAGCGGGGGTCGCAGCTCTTCGAGCAGATCACGGAGCTGCCGGAGTACTACCCGACCCGTGCCGAGCGGGCGATCCTCGCCGAGCGCTCGGCTGAGATCGTCGCCGCGGCCGGCGAGCCGACGACGCTGGTGGAGCTGGGCTCGGGCTCGGCCGCCAAGACGCGCCACCTGCTCGACGCAATGCGGGACGCCGGCTGCCTCGCCAAGTACGTCCCGGTCGACATCTCCCCCGAGATCACCCACCAGACCGCGCGCTCGCTGGTCGACGAGTACCCGGGGCTCTCCGTCCACGGCCTCGTCTGCGACTTCGAGCACGACCTGGAGCGGATCCCGAACGGCGAGGGCGGCCGCCTGATCGCCTTCCTCGGCGGCACCATCGGCAACCTCTTCCCCGACGCGCGCGACGAGTTCCTGACGCGCGTCGCCTCCCTGCTCGGACCGCAGGACCGCTTCCTGCTCGGCACCGACCTGGTCAAGGACACGGCCCGGCTCGAGGCCGCCTACGACGACTCGGCCGGCGTCACCGCCGAGTTCAACAAGAACGTCCTGCACGTCCTCAACCGCGAGCTGGGCGGGGACTTCGACCCCGCCCGCTTCGAGCACGTCGCCCGCTTCGACCGCGAGGCGTCGAGGATGGACATCCGCCTCCGCTCCCTCGACGACCAGTCGGTCCGCCTCGACGGACTCGACCTGACGGTCCGCTTCGCCGCCGGCGAGGAGATGCGCACCGAGATCTCCTCCAAGTTCACCCGCTCCCGGCTCGAGCACGTCTACCGGCAAGCCGGCCTGCACCCGGCCGGCTGGTTCACCGATTCGGCGAGCGACTATGCACTGAGCCTCGCTTCGGTTTAGAGTCTCCCTTTACCGAGGGAAGACGGGGAGGAACTCGGAGGGAGCCCAGTTGAGCCTTGACGTTCACCTTTACGGAGAGCGGGTTGGAACACTGTTTCCAGCTGGAGAGGGCGACTACCGCCTGGCCTACGCGCCGGAGGTGGTCGAGAGGGTCGGGGGCGGCAGCGCGCTGCTCAGCAACGCGCTGCCGACCCGCATCGAGCCCTACAGCTCCGGCGCAACCCGGGCCTTCGTCGAGGGCCTCCTGCCCGAGGGGCGGCGACGGCAGAAGCTCGCGCGCGAGCTGGGCCTGGAGCCGAGCGACGGGTACGGCCTGATCGCCGAGATCGGCCGCGACTGCCCGGGCGCGGTCACTTTCCTGCCGAAGGGCGAGGCGCCACGGCCGCGAGAATTCGATTCGGTCGCCTGGCTGGAGGACGAGGAGCTGGAGGATCTGGTGACGGCGCCGCCGAGCAGGCTCCTCGACCCCGGCAGCGAGCAGCGGATGCGCTCCACGCTGGGCGGGGTCCGCCACAAGCTCAGCCTCGTCCGCAGCGGGCCCGAACGCCGCTGGGGCTGGCCGGAGGCGGCCGTGCCGAGCACCCACGTGGTCAAGCCGGAGACCGGGGAATACCCCGAACTCGTGGTCAACGAGATGTTCTGCAGCAATGTCGTTCGCCGCGTCGGCCTGCCGGTGGCCAAGACGGCCGTGGAGACGATCGCCGGGCGGACCTGCCTCGTCTGCGAGCGCTTCGACCGCCACGGCAGGGGCCTCGGCGCCAGGCGCCTGCACCAGGAGAGCTTCTGCCAGGCGCTGGGCTTCACGCCGGACGTCAGGGATGCCAACGGGCCCGGCTTCGCCGAATCGTGCGGTCTGCTGAAAGCCGTCGCCGCCGAGGGCGATGCGACGCGCCTGTTCGCCGCCGCCTTCTGCAACTACATGCTCGGCAATGGCGACGCCCACGGTAAGAACTTCGCCCTCCTCTTCCACGACCGGGGCGCGTGCCTGGCGCCTCTCTACGACATCGCCTCGACCGCCGTCTACGACGAGCCCCTGCACACCGGCATGGTGATCGCCGAGGACTACGCGGAAACGGCCTACC
>DASVWY010000179.1:0-6504 GCA_036392975.1 Solirubrobacterales bacterium
GGCGTCGGGCCTCGGCATCGACCGCGAACAGCTGCTCGAAGTGGGTGACCTCCTGCGCCGGCATCTCCTCCAGCGCGGTCTCGATCGCGGCGGGGATCGCCGTGAAGTCGATCCGCCCGCCGAGGAAGGCGTGCACCGCGACCTCGTTGGCGGCATTGAGCACGCAGGGGGCGGTGCCGCCGGTCATCGCCGCCTCGCGGGCCAGGCGCAGGGCCGGGAAGGCTTCGAGGTCGACCTGCTCGAAGGTCATTTCGCCGACCGCGACGAGGTCGACGGGCTCGATCGGCAGATCGACGCTTTCGCCGCCGTGGAGGGCGTAGGAGATCGCCACCCGCATGTCGTGCGGGCCGATATGGGCCAGCATCGCCCGGTCGGCGAGCTGGACCAACCCGTGGATCAGCGATTGCGGGTGGACGACGACGTCGATGCGCTCGTAGGCGGTCCCGAAGAGGTGGTGGGCCTCCATCAGCTCCAGCCCCTTGTTCATCAGGGTCGCCGAGTCGATCGTGATCTTCCCTCCCATCGCCCAGGTTGGGTGAGCGAGCGCGTCCGCGACCGTCACGTCCTCCAGCTCGGCCCGGCCCCGGCCCCGGAACGGCCCGCCGCTGGCGGTGATGATCAGCCGCTCGACGCTGCCGGGAGGCTGGCCGGCGATCAGCTGGTGCAGCGCCGTGTGCTCCGAATCGACCGGGACGATCGTCGCTCCGGTCGCTTCGGCCAGCTGCGTGACCAGCTCGCCGCCGACGACCAGGCTCTCCTTGTTGGCGAGGGCGAGGTCGATCCCCTCACTGAGCGCGACCACGGTCGGGCCCAGCCCAGCGGCGCCGACCATCCCGTTGAGGACCAGGTCCGCGTCGGCGTCGGCAATCAGCTCGCGCACACCCTCCTCGCCGGCGAGCACGCGGCCATCCCACGTCGCTCTGGCCCGTTCGGCCGCCTCGGGGTCGGCGAGTGCCACGGTGGGCACGCCGTGCTGCCGCGCCTGCTCCAGCAGCGTCTCCCAGCTCGATCCGGCGGCGAGGCCGACGACCTGGAGCTGCTCGGAGCCGGCGACGATCTGCAGCGCTTGGGTCCCGATCGAGCCGGTCGCCCCGAGTATCACCAGCCTCTTCATCGAGGACAGAGCATAAGAGGCGGTGAGTTCGGCCTTCAGTAGACGAGCTGGACCGAGAGGTAGTAGCCGGCGACGATCGTGAAGAGGATCGCGTCGAGGCGGTCGAGCAGGCCGCCGTGGGGGCCGAACAGCTTGCCGGTGTCCTTGCGGCCGAGGTCGCGCTTGACGAGCGATGCGAAGAGGTCGCCGATCGGCGCCACGGCGGCGACCGCGGCGCCGATGATCAGCGCGTCCACTCCCGAGAGCCAGTCCTGGTAGAGGCCGGCGAACCAGAAACCCATCGTGCCGATCAGGAAGCCGCCGATCAGGCCCTCGATGGTCTTGTTCGGCGAGAGGCTGGGAGCGATCCGGTGCGAGCCGAACATGCGGCCGGTCGCGTAGGCGCCGGTATCGGTGGCGAAGGTGCCGACCATGACGTCGATCAGCAGCGCCGCGCCGTGGTCGGGCAGGTCGCGCAGCAGGACCGCGTGGACCAGCGGCAGGCCGATCCAGATCGTGCCGAGCAGGGTGATTCCCATCGAAACGGTGACCCCGTCGCGGTGCTTGCGATCGGCGCCGAAGAAGAAGAGCAGCGGGAAGGCGGCGGTGCCGACCAGGAGGACGTTGAAGGCGGTGCCGAAGTGGGCGGCGAGGACCATCGCTGGAAGCGCGATGTAGGCGGCGATCTGGATCGGACGCAGCGAGGCGGTCATCACGAAGTACTCGCGCAGGCAGACGAGGCCGATGCCGACGATCGCGATCGTGAAGGGAAGGCCGCCGGCGACGGTGATGGCGATCGCGAAGAGGATCCAGGGGATCGCGAAGAGGATCCGTCGCGCCGTCTCCCCGCGCAGGGCCCGCCGCCCCGGTGGCGGCTGCTGCTGTCGCGGCTCTCGCTCGACCGTCTCGTCCTCGAGCCCCTCGAAGAGGTCGACGGCCCGCTCGAAGTCGATCCCCCGACGCCGTTCCTCCCGCGGTCCCTCCTCCCCCGGTCTTTCCTGCCCCTCCATCGCTAGGTCCTCGCCCCGAAGCGCCGCTGCCTGGCCTCAAACTCGCGCAGGGACTCCTCGAACGCCTCGCGGCTGAAGTCGGGCCAGAGCTCGTCGCGGAAGACCAGCTCCGAGTAGGCGCACTGCCAGAGCAGGTAGTTGGAGAGCCGGCGCTCGCCGCTGGTTCGGATCAGCAGGTCGGGGTCGTGCATCTCGGGCGCGTAGAGGGCCCGCCGGAACTCCTCCTCGGAGGCGCCCTCGAAGCGACGCGCAGCGTCGACGATCTCGGCCCGGCCGCCGTAGTTGAAGGCGACGAAGAGGACGATGCGCCGGTTGGCGGCCGTCTCCGCTTCGGCCCACCCCATCCGCTCGACGAGCTCGGCGTCGACCCCCTCGCGGCGTCCGACGAACCGCATCCGCACGCCTTCGTCGCGCAGCTCCGGCGTCTCGGCGTCGATCCGCTCGGCGAACATCCGCATCAGGCCCTCGACCTCCTCGGCCGGCCGGGACCAGTTCTCGGTCGAGAAGGAGAACACGGTCAGCTCCTCGATCCCCAACTCGGCGGCGTCCCGCAGCCGCGCCTTGACGGTGTCGGCTCCGGCCCGGTGCCCCTCGACGACTGGGAGGCCCCGCTGTTGCGCCCAGCGCCCGTTGCCGTCGGTGATGATCGCGACGTACCGCGCGGAGGCGCTCACACCTCGAGGATCTCTGCTTCCTTGCCCTTGAGCAGATCGTCGATCTCGGCGATCGCCTCGTCGGTCTGCTTTTGCAGGGCGGTCTCGGCTCGGCGCTCGTCGTCCTCGCCGGCTTCCCCTTCCTTCTTCAGCTCGCGCAGGTCGTGCATGGTGTCGCGGCGGATGTTGCGGACCGCGACCCGGCCCTCCTCGGCGACGCCGTGGACGACCTTGACCATGTCGCGGCGGCGCTCCTCGGTCAGCTCCGGTACCTGCAGCCGGATCACGTTGCCGTCGTTGCTAGGGGTGAGGCCGACGTCGGACTCCTGGATCGCTTTCTCGATCGCGCCGATCGAGCTCTTGTCGAAGGGGGTGACGGTGAGCAGCCGCGCGTCGGAGGTCGCCACATTCGCCAGCTGCTTCAGCGGCGTCGGCGAGCCGTAGTAGTCGACGACGATCCGGTCGAGCAGGTGCGGCGAGGCACGGCCGGTTCGCACCGTCGCCAGCTCGCCACGGCTCGACTCGACCGACTTCTGCATCCGGTCCTTTGCGTCTGCCAGCAGCTCGTCGATCAGCTCCACCGGGCTCCTCTTCTTCCCGTTAGTCGGTGGCCTCGCTGGAGACCAGCGTGCCCACCCTTTCGCCGCGGACGATCCTATCTATGTTCCCTTCGTCCCCCATGTTGAAGACGTAAATGGGCAGGTCGTTGTCCATGCAGAGCGAGAGGGCGGTCGAGTCCATCACCTCGAGACCCCGTTCGATCGCCTCGCGGTGGCCGATCGTGGGGATGAACTTGGCATCCGGGTGTATCGCCGGGTCGGCGTCGTAGACCCCCTCGACCCCGTTCTTCGCCATCAGGATCGCGCCGGCGTGGATCTCGAGCGCGCGCAGGGCGGCCGCCGTGTCGGTGGTGAAGAACGGGTTGCCCGTGCCGGCGGCGAAGATGACGACGCGCCCCTTTTCCAGGTGGCGCATGGCGCGGCGGCGGATGTAGGGCTCGGCGACCTCCTTGACGTCGATCGCCGACATCACCCGGGTGTGCTCGCCGATCTTCTCCAGCGCGTCCTGCAAGGTGAGCGCGTTGAGCACCGTCGCCAGCATCCCCATGTAGTCGCCGGTGGCGCGGTCCATCCCGGCCGCCGCCCCCTGCAGGCCGCGGTAGATGTTGCCGGCGCCGACCACGACCGCGACCTCCACGCCGCGCTCGCGGACGGCGGCGATCTGGGCGGCGATCCGCTGCACCTCCTCGGCGTCGGTGCCGTGGTCGCGCTCCCCCATCAGCGCCTCGCCCGAGAGCTTGAGCAGGATGCGGCTGAATTTGGGCTCGGAATCGCTCACTCGCCGACGCGAAAGTAAGCAAAGCGGGCGATGCGGACGTTCTCGCCCGTCTTCGCCGCCAGCTCCTGGCGCAGCTCCTCGATCGACTTCGAGTCGTGTTTCTCGGCGTTGACGTGAGCCTGGTCGAGCAGCGCGACTTCCTTCGCCCACTTGGCGAGCTGGCCCTCGACGATCTTCTCGACCACGTTGTCCGGTTTGCCGTCCTCGCGCGCCTTCTCCTCGAAGACTCGTTTCTCGGCCTCGCGCTCCTCGGCCGGGATCTCCTCGGCGGAGACGTACTGGGGCGCCGTCGCCGCGACGTGCAGCGCGACCTCGTAGGCGAAGGCTTTGAAGTCCTCGTTGCGGGCGACGAAGTCGGTCTCGCACTGGACTTCGACCATCGCGCCGACCTTGTCGTTGGCGTGGATGTAGGAGGCGACGACGCCCTCGCTGGTTCCCCGCCCTTCGCGCTTGGCGGCCGAGGCCTGGCCCTTCACCCTGAGAATCTCAATGGCGCGATCGACATCTCCCTCAGCCTCGCCGAGAGCCGCTTTGCAGTCCATCATCGCCGCCCCGGTCCGGTCCCGCAGCGCTTTCACATCCGCAGCGGAGATGCTCATTTGGAGCCCTCCTGCTCCGGCGCGACAGGGGCCTGCTTAGCCGCCTCGGCGCCAGCCGGTCCGCCCGATCCTGCGTCGCTATCCGGAGCGGTTCCTCCCGCGGGTGGCGCGGGGTTGGGTTCCTCGCCCGCAGCCTGCGAGGACGAGGAGCCCTGCCCCGCGACAGGACCCGCGGGCGGGCGCTCTGGTTTCTGTCCCGCGACAGGACCCGCGGGCCGGGACGCCGGGGCCTGAGCCGGAGTCGCAGCCGCCGCCTCCTGTGCTTTGGCCGCCGCCGCCTGCTCGGCAGCTTTTTTCGCCGCCTCCTCAGCCTCCTTGCGAGCCTTCTCTTCCTCCTCGCGTTTCTTGCGCTCTTCTTCCTCTTTTTTGCGACGTTCCATCTCCTCGGCGAGGCGGCGCTCCTCCTGGACCCGCCAGGCGCCCGCCCCCTCCTCGATCGCGCCGCCGATCGTGCCGATCACCAATTGGCAGGAGCGGATCGCGTCGTCGTTGCCGGGGATCACGTAGTCGATTTGGGTTGGGTCGCAGTTGGTGTCGACCAGGCCGATGATCGGAATCCGCAGCCGCTCCGCCTCGCGCACCGCGATCTCCTCCGTTTTCAGGTCGGTGACGAAGACCGCGTCCGGGAGCCGGTCCATGTCCCTGACCCCGCCGAGGTTGTACTCGAGCTTCGCCAGCTCCGCCTGCATGCCCATTCGCTCCTTGGTCGGCAGCAACGCCAGTTTCCCCTCCTCCTGCCACTCGGTCAGCTCGTGCAGGCGGGAGATGCGGGCGGAGATGGTGTTGAAGTTGGTCAGCAGGCCGCCGAGCCAGCGCTGGTTGACGTAGGGCATCTTGCAGCGGTCGGCCCATTCTTTGACCGGCCCCCGCGCCTGCTTCTTGGTGCCGACGAACAGCACCGTGCCGCCGCCGCTGGCGAGCTCGCCGGCGAAGCGGCGCGCGTTCTCCAGCAGCGCCTCGGTCTGGATCAGGTCGATTATGTGGATCCCGTCCAGCTCGCCGAAGATGTAGCGGCGCATGTTCGGGTTCCAGCGGCGCGTCTGGTGGCCGAAATGGACTCCGGCCTCCAGCAGCTCTCTCAGGCCTGCCTCTGGCATTCGAAACGTCTCCTTGGTCAGTTTTGGGCGAAGTCCCGCCGCCCTAGCCGGGACCCGGCCACTGGGGCCGGTCAGGATCCGGGGCGAGCCGACGGGGGTCGGGAATCGAACTGAAGGATTGTAGTGGCGGTCGGCTGGCTAAGCGGTCCGGGCGGCCGCCAGCGCGGCGTCGAGGTCGGCGGGCAGATCGGAGCGGAAGCTCAGCGCCTCCCCGCTCAGCGGATGGGCGAAGGCGAGCCGGTGGGCGTGCAGGAACTGGCGCTCCAAGCCGTATTTGCTGGCGCCACCGTAGGTGCTGTCGCCGACGAGCGGATGCCCGATCGCGGCGAAGTGGGCGCGGATCTGGTGGGTGCGGCCGGTCTCCAGCTTCGCCTCCAGGTAGGTCTCGGCGGCGAGCAGATCGAGCACCTCGAAGTGGGTGCGGGCCTGGCGCGATGCGGCGCCGGAGACTGCCATCCGGTGGCGCTGCTTGGCAGCACGACCGATCGGCGCGTCGATCGTCCCGGTGCGGGAGGCGAGACGGCCGCCGGCGAGCGCCAGGTAGGCCCGTTCGACCTCACGCCGCCGCACCGCCGCCTGCAGGGCGGCATGGGCCTCGTCTGAGCGGGCGACGACAAGCAGGCCGCTGGTCTCCTTGTCGAGGCGGTGGACGATGCCCGGCCGCTCCGGATCGGCGCCGCCGCCGAGTATCTCGCCCAACTCGTCGACCAGCGT
>DASVWY010000180.1:0-5168 GCA_036392975.1 Solirubrobacterales bacterium
CCCCCCCCCCCCCCCCCCCCCCCCCCCCCCCCCTCCCCCTACACCAGCTCGAGATAAACCATCTCCGTCGAGTCCGACTTCCGCGGCCCCAGCTTGACGATCCGCGTGTAGCCGCCAGGCCGCTCGACGTACCGCGGAGCGACCTCCTCGAACAGCTTGTGCACCACGAACTTGTCGTTGTGCAGGGTCGCCAGGGCCTGCCGGCGCGCGTGCAGGTCGCCGCGCTTGGCGAGCGTGATCAGCTGCTCGACCTCGGGCTTGACCGCCTTCGCCTTCGCCTGGCTGGTTTTGATCCGCTCGTGCTCGATCAGCTGCTTGGAGAGGTTCGAGAGCAGCGACTCGCGATGCGAGGCGTCCCGGCTCAGCTTGTTGCGCTTCTTGCGGTGACGCATCGGCTCTCCTGGCTCCGCTCGGCCGCTTCCTCAGTCCTGCTGCAGGTCGAGGCCGCGGGATTGGAGGGTCTCGATCACTTCGTCGATCGATTTCGAGCCGAAGTTGGGGATCGCGTTCAGCTCCGTGCGGGTCTTGCGCACGAGGTCGCCGACCGTCTGCACCCCGGCCCGCTTGAGGCAGTTGTAGGAGCGCACACCCAGCTCCAGCTCCTCGATCAGGATCTCGTCGAGGCCGTTGCTGGCGGCGACGGAGCTACCGTCGCCGGCGCCACCGGCCAGGCCGTCGACCGGCATCGGGGCCAGCGGTTCCCGCGTGGTCAGCTCCTCGACCCGCTCCGCGTCGGTGAAGATCGCCAGCGTCTTGATCAGGATCTCCGAGGCCTCCCGCAGGGCCGCGCCCGGCTCGAGTGAGCCGTCCGTCTCCAGCTCCAGGGTCAGTTTGTCGAAGTCGGTCCGCTGGCCGACGCGGGCCGATGCCACCGAGTAGGAGGCGCGGCGGATCGGCGAGAAGATCGAGTCGATCGGGATCACCCCGATCGGATGCTCGTCGGACTTGTTCTCTTCGGCCGGCGAGTAGCCACGGCCACGGCCGATCGTCAGGTAGACCTCGAGTTTGGTTTTTTTCTCGAGCGTCGCGATCGGCGCCTCGGGGTTGAGGATCTCCACCCCGGAGGGCAGGTCGATGTCCTTCGCCTTGATCTCACCGGGGCCGGTGACGACCAGCGGCGCCTCGACCTCGTCGGCGTCGGTATGCATGCGGACGACGAGCTCCTTCAGGTTGAGGACGATGTCGGTGACGTCCTCTTTGACGCCCGGCACGCTCGAGAACTCGTGCGCGACGCCCTCGATGCGAACGCTGGTGACGGCGGCGCCGCCCAACGAGGAGAGCAGCACCCGGCGAAGGCTGTTGCCGAACGTGTAGCCAAAGCCCTTGTCGAGCGGCTCGATGGTGAAGACGCCGCGACGGTCGTCGGCTTTCTCTGCGGTGATGCGGGGGACCTGGAAGTCAGTGGTCATGAGTTCCTTGCGTGTGCGTGTTTCCGAAATAGATGCCGGGCTACTTGGAGTACAGCTCGACGATCAGCTGCTCCTGCACCGGCGCCGAGATCTCCGCGCGCTCTGGATAGCGGAGGACCTTGGCGGTAAGCGAGTCGTGGTCGGCCTGCAGCCAGGCCGGCACGGTGGAGACGAGTTCGGTCGCCTTGCGGATCGTGTCGGTGGCGGCCGAGTCCGGCTTGATCGAGATGATGTCCTCGGGACGGACCTGGTAGGAGGGCACGTCGACCCGACGGCCGTTGACCATCCAGTGACCGTGGCGGACCAGCTGGCGCGCCTGCCGCCTCGAGGCGGCGAACCCGAGCCGGACCAGGACGTTGTCGAGGCGGGACTCCAGCAGGCGCAGCAGGTTCTCGCCGGTTACGCCCTCCTGCCGGGAAGCTTTGTCGTAGTAAGCGCGGAACTGGCTCTCCAGCACCTGGTAGTAGCGGCGCGTCTTCTGCTTCTCGCGCAGCTGCACCCGGTACTCGGACTGGCGCATGCGACCGCGGCCGTGCTCGCCGGGCGGGTAGGAGCGGCGCTCGACGCCGCACTTGTCGGTGAAGCAGCGCTCGCCCTTGAGGAAGAGCTTCTGGCCCTCGCGGCGGCACTGCTTGCACTGGGCACCGGTGTCGCGGGCCATCAGACGCGCCTCCGCTTCTTCGGCCGGCAGCCGTTGTGGGCCTGCGGCGAGACGTCCTTGACGGTGGTCACTTCGAGGCCGGCGGCTTGCAGCGAGCGGATCGCCGTCTCGCGGCCCGAGCCGGCGCCCTTGGCGAAGACCTCGACTTTTTCGAGCCCGTGCTCCATGCCCTTCTTGGCCGCCGCATCGGCGGTCACCTGGGCGGCGAACGGGGTCGACTTGCGCGAGCCTTTGAAGCCGGTCGAGCCGGCCGACTCCCAGGCGATCACGTTGCCCTGGGTGTCGGTGAGGGTGACGATCGTGTTGTTGAAGGAAGTCTTGATGTGCGCCTGCCCGTAGGCGATGTTCTTTTTGACGCGGCGGCGGGTGCGCCCTTTGCCGGGTTTTTTGGCAGCGGCCATCGTTCGTCTACGCCTTTCGCTTGCCGGCGACGCTCATCCGGCGCGGACCCTTGCGGCCACGCGCGTTGGTCTTCGTCCGCTGGCCGCGGACGGGGAGGCCGCGACGGTGCCGCAGACCGCGGTAGGAGCCGATCTCCATCAGCCGTTTGACGTCCTGGGAGCGCTCGCGCCGGAGGTCTCCCTCGACCTCGCGCCGCTCGACCGCCTCGCGCAGGCGGACGACCTCGTCCTCGGTCAGATCCTTGACCGACGTGTTCGGGTCGACCTTGGCCTCGGCGAGGATCTCACCGGCCGTCGAGCGGCCGATCCCGAAGATGTAGGTGAGTCCGATCTCGACCCGCTTGTTGACCGGGATGTTGATCCCCGCGATACGCGCCATCGTCAGATCCTCAACCCTGCCGCTGCTTGTGACGCGGGTTCTGACAGATCACCAAGACCGCGCCGTTGCGGCGGATCACCTTGCACTTTTCGCACATCGGCTTTACGGAAGCTCGGACCTTCATCGCTCCGGTGTCGTCTCGAATACAGGATTCCCGCCCACCCCAGGAGTCGGGCAAGCAGGCACGGCCGGCCCAATGGGCCGAACGGGAAAGATAGCAGGGGACAGGAACAGGGCGCACGCCGCAAGCCCGTACGGGGGGGAGAGTTTGTCGCCGCCGGAACTTAGACGGGCATGACCGCCGCAATCGAGGTCTTGGACCTTCCGATCCAGCTCTTCGTCGTTGGAACGGCCCTGGGCACCATGTCCGCATTGTCCCGGCACGCAAAGACTGGCGAGGTCGACCACTGGCCTGTGCACGTGGGGGCCTGGTCGGTTGCTCTGTTCCTCTTCGGAATCCTCCTCGCGCTGCTCGAGGCGCTAACCTGAGCCCATGGTTCACGCAGACAAAACAGCTCGGCCGCGGTTTGCCCACATCGCCCGCGCCCGCGCGAGGCGGGCGCTTCTCTACAGCTATGCCTTCGTGGTTGCGCTGGGTGCGACCGTCGGCGTTCTTGCGGCAACGGAAGATTGGATTCACGGGCTCACGTTGCTGCTCGGAGCAGTCAGCGGCCTGGCAGTGTGCGGGCCGGCTGTCTACGGGGAGTTGGCCGAGGATCTTCGCCGGGTGCGCCGCCACGCGCAGCAGCGATTGGACCGTCTGGGTCGGATCGATCGCAGCCCGAGGCTCAGTCGTCCTCGTGCCACGGAGTCAATATCCGCGGACCGTCGGCGGTCACGGCGACGGTGAACTCGAAGTGGGCGGCGAGGGAGCCGTCCTGGGAGTAGACGGCCCAGCCGTCGTCGCCCATGCGGACCAGGGGGCCGCCGGCGTTGACCATCGGCTCGATCGCCAGCACCGTGCCCTCCTCCAGCAGCGGCCCTTTGCCTGGCTCGCCGAAGTTGGGCACCTGCGGCTCCTCGTGCATCTCGCGGCCGATCCCGTGCCCGACCAGGGTGCGGATGATCGAGAGCCCCTCGATCTCCACCGTCTTCTGGATCGTCGCCGAGACGTCGCCGAGATGGTTGCCGGGCCGCATCTGCTCGGCCCCGGCAAAGAGGGCCACCTGGGTCACGTCGAGCAGCTTGCGAGCCTCCGGGGCGATCTCGCCGATGGGGAAAGTCATCGCCGCGTCCGATACCCAGCCGTCCTTGATGACGCCGACGTCGATCGAGAGCACGTCGCCGCGCTTAAGCTCGTAGGGCCCGGGAATGCCGTGGACCACCATCGAGTTCGGCGAGGAGCAGATCGAGCCGGGGAAGCCGCGGTAGCCCTTGAAGGCAGGCTCGGCCCCCTGCGAGCGGATGAACTTCTCCGCCGCCGTGTCGAGCTCCTTGGTCGTGACGCCGGCCCGGGCCTTGGCCGCCAGCATTCGCAGGCAGCGGACGAGGACCTGCCCCGAGGCGGCCATCTTCTCGACCTGCTCCGGGGTCTTGCGGATGATCATGCGGTACACGCTAGCCCCCGGCCCCGGCCCTCTAAATCGCCTCGTTGGCTTCCAGCTTCAGCGTCGCCAGCGTGCGCCGCAGCGCCGCGGCGACGTCGTCCGGAGCGGCGCCGCCGTCGATCCGCCGCAGCAGGCTCTGGTGGTCGTAGAACTCGATCAGCGGCTCGGTCTTCTCGTGGTAGGTCTCGAGCCGGTGTCGAATCACCTCCGGCTTGTCATCGTCGCGCACCGTCAGCTCGCTGCCGTCGATGTCGCAGACGCCCTCGCGCTCGGGCGGGTTGAACTCGACGTGGAAGACATGGCCGTTCTCGACGCAGGTGCGACGCCCCCCCAGCCGCCGCATCACCTCCTCGTCGTCGGCGTCGATCAGCAGCACCCCGGTCAGCCCCTTCCCGAGCTCGGCCAGCTTCGCCGCCAGCGCCTCGGCCTGGGGCAGCGTGCGGGGGAAGCCGTCGAGGATGAAGCCGTCGGCGGCCTCGCTGGAGTCGATCCGCTCGGCGATCGCCCCGACGATCACCTCGTCGGGGACGAGGTCGCCGCGGTCCATGTACTCCTTGGCCGTGCGGCCGAGCTCGGTCTCGTCCCGCACGGCGGCGCGGAGGATGTCCCCGGTCGCGTAGTAGGGCAGGTCGAGGTCTTCACGCAGGCGCTCACCCTGCGTGCCCTTGCCGGAGCCGGGCGGACCGAGGAGGACGAGATTCAGCTCAGACACAGGCGAAGGCCCCTACTTCAGGAAGCCTTCGTAGTTTCGCATCATCAGCTGCGCCTCCA
>DASVWY010000181.1:0-6677 GCA_036392975.1 Solirubrobacterales bacterium
TGTGCTGGACGAACTCGACCTCGACCCCGTGCTCGGCCCAGAGGTCGCGGCGGTAGGTCTCGACCATGAAGCCGCGCTCGTCGCCGTGGACGGTCGGCGCGAGCAGGACGACCCCCTCGAGCTTGGTCGGCAGGCGCTCGAGCACTAGCCGAGGGCCTTGCCGTACTGCTTTTCGTAGTACTCGCGGTACTCGCCGGAGCGGATCGGGCCCCACCAGTCCTCGTTGTCGCGGTACCACCGCACGGTGCGCTCGAGGCCCTCGTCGAAGCGCACCCGCGCCTCCCAGCCCAGCTCGTCGCGGATCTTCTCGCTGCCCAGCGAGTAGCGGCGGTCGTGGCCGGGCCGGTCCTGGACGTACTCGATCAGCGACTCCTCGGCCCCGGTCAGCTCGATCACCCGCTTCACGACCTCGATGTTCTCGCACTCGTCGGGGCCGCCGACGTTGTAGGCCTCGCCCGGCCGGCCCTGCATCAGCACCGTGTGGATGCCGCGGCAGAAGTCCTCGACGTAGAGCCAGTTACGGACCTGGCGCCCGTCGCCGTAGACGGGCAGCGAATCGCCGTGAATCGCGTTGAGGACCATCAGCGGGATCAGCTTCTCGGGGTACTGACGCGGGCCGTAGTTGTTGGAGCCGCGGCAGATCGAGGCCTCGATGCCGTAGGTGTGGAAATGGGCGGAGACCAGCAGGTCGCCAGCGGCCTTGGTCGCCGAGTAGGGCGAGGAGGGGTCGAGCGGCGAGCTCTCCGTGAACGAACCCGACTCGATCGAGCCGTAGACCTCGTCCGTGGAGACCTGCAGATAACGAGCGACGTCGAGCTCGCGGGCGGCGTCCAGGAGGACGCCGGTGCCGATCACGTGAGTGCGGGCGAAGGCGTCCTGGTCGTCGATCGAGCGGTCGACGTGCGACTCGGCGGCGAAGTTGACGACCGCGTCGCAGCCCTCCATCGCCTCCCGCACGACCTCGGGATCCTCGATGCCGCCCACCACCAGCTCCGTCCCCTCGGGCAGGTTCTCGCGCCGCCCGGCATAGGTGAGCTTGTCCAGGACCCTCACCTCGTGCTCGTCCGCGACCAGACGCACGTAGGTAGAGCCGATGAAGCCGGCGGCGCCGGTGACCAGGATCCTCATGCTGCCTCCTTCTCGGTTTGGCGCTGCGCCAGGTAGCCGGCCAGCCCGTCCTGCCACGAGGGCAGCTCGATCGGATGCTCGCGGCCGCTGAGGAGAGCCGAGTAAGCCGGGCGGGGGGCCGGCCGGCCCAACATCTCGGTCGTCGCCGAGAGCACCCGGCACTCGACCCTGCCCTGCTCGAAGATCTCGCGCGCGAACTCGTACCAGGAGCAGGCTCCGGCGCCGGCCATGTGGTGGATGCCGTACTCGACGCCCTCGATCAGGCGCACGATGCCGAAGGCGAGGTGCCAGGTGTAGGTCGGCGAGGTGACCTGATCGCGGACGACGAGGACCTCGCCGTGGTCGGCGGCCAGGCGCAGCATCGTCTCGACGAAGTTCGGACCGCCGATCCCGAACAACCCGGCGGAGCGGACGACGAAGTGGCGCTTGTTCGCCGCCGCGGTGGCCTCCTCGCCGGCCAGCTTGCTGCGGCCGTAGACCGAGAGCGGCGCCGTCTGGTCGCTCTCCACGTAGGGGGACCCCTTGGCGCCGTCGAAGACGTAATCGCTGGAGACGTAGACGACGGTCGCCCCGCCGGCGGCGGCGGCTGCCGCTACGGCGCCAGCGCCCTCGGCGTTTACCGCCATCGTCTCCTCCTCCGCCTCCTCGGCGCCGTCGACGTCGGTCCAGGCGGCGCAGTTGATCACCACGTCGGGGCGCTCGGCCTCGACCTTCTCGGCAACCGCGGCGTGGTCGCGGATGTCGAGCTCGGTGTGGCCGAAGCCGACCACCTCGTGGCCGGCGTTGCCCGCCGCCAGCATCACGTCCCGGCCGAGCATGCCGCCGGCGCCTGTCACCAGGACCTTCACTCAGACCAGCTCGATCTCGGACTTGTCGCCGACCAGCATCCGCAGCGTCCGCGGCCTTCCCTCGCTGCGGGTCAGCTTCACTTCGCGCCCCAGCAGGCTCGCCTCCATGCGGGTGCCGAGGTCTTCGACCACCGAGCCGGCGAGCACTATCGAGTGCTCGATCTCCGAGCGACAGATCCGAACCCCCTCGCCGATCGAGGTGTAGGGGCCGACGTAGGCGTCCTCGATATGGGCGCCGGCGCCGATCACCGCCGGACCGCGGACCACCGATCGGCGCAGGACCGCCCCGGCTGCGATCTCCACCCGGCCCTCGACCCGCGAGCCCTCGTCGACCTCCCCCTCCAGCCGCGTCTCGACCTCCTCCAGGACGAGCCGGTTGGCCTCCAGCATGTCGGCGAGCTGGCCGGTGTCCTTCCACCAGCCCTTCACCACCTCGGACTGGACCCGGTGGCCGTCGTCGATCAGGCCCTGGATCGCCTCGGTGATCTCCAGCTCGCCGCGCCAGGAGGGCTCCAGGGCGCGGGCGGCGTCGAAGATCGGCGGGCCGAAGAGGTAGACGCCGACCAGGGCGAGATTCGACGGCGGGTCCTTCGGCTTCTCGACCAGGCGCACGATTCGCTCGCCGTCCAGCTCGGCGACGCCGTAGGACTGCGGGTCGGAGACCGGCGTCAGCAGGATCAAGGCATCGGGGGCGGCCTCGCGGAAGGTCGCGACCAGCCCGCGGAGGCCGTCGGCGAGCAGGTTGTCGCCGAGGTACATCACGAACGGCGAGTCGCCGATGAACTCCTCCGCGGTCAGCACCGCGTGGGCGAGCCCAGCCGGCTTGTCCTGGAGGATGTAGGTGATGCTGGCGCCGAAGGCCGAGCCGTCGCCGGCGGCATCCCGGATCTCCCCACCGGTCTCGGGAGCGATCACGATCCCGATCTCCTTCACGCCGGCGTCGACCAGCGCCTCGATGCCGTAGAAGAGCACCGGTTTGTTGGCGACCGGGACGAGCTGCTTCGCGGAGGTGTGGGTGATCGGGCGGAGGCGGGTGCCGGCGCCGCCCGAGAGGATCAGGCCCTTGAGCTCTTGCATTCGGTCGCCAAGGCTATAGGTGCATCGGGCTGCTCGAACCAGCGGCAGCGCTTGGCCACGGCCAGGCCGATCGGCGCCACCACGAGGAGGCAGACGGCGACCCTGGCCGCGAGCTGGCCGAACGCCGGCGCCGAGGCGCCCTCGGCCTGCAGGAGGATCGTCACGACCGCCATCACGGTGAGCTCCACCACCGCGATCGCGAGCAGGAAGCGCTCGCGCCTGACCCGCAGGTAGATCTGGTAGAGCGCGAAGTAGAAGCCGTCGAGCGCGAAGGCGACCAGGAGGACGATCAATGGCGTCCGCGCCTCCTCGCCGATCGCGCCGAGCAGGAGCGGGCCCGCCACGGCCAGCACCGGCAAGAGGACGAACCAGCCTCCGGCGAGGGCCAGGCCGCGGCGCGCCAGCAACTTCGCCTCCCCCCAGGCGTCGGGGGCGGTGACGATGAACGGCAACATCGCGCTGGCGATCGCGGTGTTCGCGAGCAGGACTCCCGAGCTGAAGCGCCAGGCCGCGGTGTAGGCGGCGACCTCGGGCTCGCCGGCCAGCATCGCCAGCAGCAGCACGTCGCCGTTGATGACCATCGCCGAGAAGGCCGCGGTGAGAGCCATCGTGCGGCGGCGCTGGAGGTCGATCTCGACCGGCGCCGGCGCCGCGGCGTCGTCCGCCTCGTTGAGCTGGGACCGCGCGAACAGCAGCAGCGCGGCCAGCAGCATCGTCGCGAAGGGAGCGAGGACGGCGTAGGCGACCATCATCGGGACCGCTCCCAGGCCGGCTATCGCGCAGGCGGCGACGCCGACGAGCCGCAGGCCGCCCTGCATCCCCTGCAGGGAGCCGGCGATCGCGAAACGGCGCCGCCCCTGCAACGACCAGATCAGGAAGTAGGCGACGGCGCCGAAGATCTCGCCGCCGGCGCCGACCGCCGCGGCGGCGCGATATGGCTCCAGCGGCGGCAGCAGGTAGACGATGCCGATCGCGAGCAGCGCCACCGCGATCGCCGTGCGCGCCCGGTGCAGGAGCAGGCTGCGCAGCTTCGCCCGCGCCGCCTTCGTATCGCCCAGCTCGGCCGTCTCGGCGACGGCCACCGTGCCCAGGCCGAAGTCGCCGAACTGGACCGCGAGGCTGTGCACGGCGAGGCCGACGCCGAAGGCGGCGAACTCGTCGATCGGCAGAACCCTCGCGGCGACGATCGCGGCGGCGAAGGCGGCGCCGGCGCCGGCGACGTTGCCGCCGAGCACGACCAGGCTCGCCCGCACCCGCGGCCGAGCGGCGATCCGCCGCGACAGCTTCCGCAGGACGCTCATCGGGACCGCCCGCGGCGGCGGGCAGGGCCGACCTTCAACGGGTCAGGAGGGCGTCCGGCTGCCGCGCCGCCCTGACGGGCTCCTCGCGGCCCTGCGCCGCATCGGCCCCGAGAGCCTCGGCCCTGCTGTGCAGGCATATCGCCAGCAGCAGCCACCAGGTCAGGGCGAGGATCTGCGTCTCGAGCGCCGGATATATGACGTTGTACAGCGAGAGGCCGAGGCCGGCCGCGGCGACGCTTGCCAACCAGGGATTCGGCGGTTTCCAAGCCACAAGGGCAAACATCACGCCGGCCCAGATGAGGAAGCCGCCGATCAGCAGCAGCCCGACCGCCCCGGTCTCGACCAGGAGCTTCAGGTAGTAGCTCTCGACGGTGACCGGTGGGGCCTCGTCCTCGACCAGCTGCTGGGCATTGCCGGTAGAGGCGACTCCGCGACCGACGAGCTTCTGCCCGATGCTGGCGTCGCCGTATACCTCGAACCCGAGCTTGAACGATTCCGTTCGCAGTTTGTTGCCCTGGTCCTCGGTCGGGTTGAGTCCCGAGGTGACGCGTTCTCCGGCGGCGCTGGGGGAGACGCCGCCGATCGAGCCCGCGGCGACCGCGATCGCCGCCGCCGGCACGACCAGGGCGGCGAAGCGAAGGCGCATCCCCCCCATCGCGAAGAGGGCGAGCGTGACCGCGCCGATCGTCGCGATGACGACGCCGGAGCGGCTGAAGGTGAGGACGACGCCGCTGAGGACCACGGCGAGCAGGGCGGAGCCGGCGATGCGTTCCGCCGCGCCGCGCAGGCGCGGCAGCTCGCCCATCGCCAGCACCGCGACGGTGCCGAGGAAGGCGGAGGTATGCAGGTAGCTGCCGGTGATGCCGGCATAGCGATTCGCCGCCAGCCCGTCGACCTGCGCGCTGGCGGCCTGGATGAAGCCTTCGACGCCCATCGCCTGCAGCAGCACGGTTGCCGCGACCACCCCGCCGACGGCGACCACCAGGCGCGTCAGCCGCCGGCCATCGCCGGGCTCGAGCAGGAGCCAGACGGTGAGGGCGAGGGTCGGGTAGACCAGGTACTGGGCGAGGCCGATCCCGTACAGCTTCAGCCCAACCACGCTGAGCGGGAAGCTGAGCAGGGCCGCCAGCGCGATCAGGACCCAGCCGAGCAGCAGCGGCAGCGGCAGGTCGGCGAGCCGCGGGCGCCGTTGGACCAGGCAGCCGATCGTCGCCGCGGCGACCAGCGCCGGGACCAGGGCGTTGACCGTGAGGCCCGGATCGCCCAGCGAGAGGTCGTCGGCGATCGCGAGCAGGCCGCCCCGCATCGGCGAGAGGACGATCGCCAGGGCCACCAGTGCCCGCAGGCCATTGCGGCCACCCCGCAGAGCGACCCCCAGCGCAGCCAGGAAGATGCCTATCGCAAGCAACATCGGGGCATGCCTTTCGATCCGGTTGGAACGCTCGTACTCGCAGCGAACCACGTGCCGTGGTCAGGGTCACAGCCAGCGCAAGAGGCGGGTATCATAGCGGGGACCATCGCGGCAGTTTGACGCTCGGGGCGGTCCGAATTGAGGCACTCCTTTCGAGCATTCGCGCTGGATAGGCTGTCTCGCCGTGGCTGACCTTGCTCTGAAGGTGCGTGCGAACGATTTCCAGCGCCAGTGGGAGGACGTCGGCGAGGAGGCGCTGGAGGCGGTCGACCGGGTAGGACGCAGCGGTTGGCTGGTGCTGGGCGAGGAGGTGCGCGGGTTCGAGGAGGAGCTCGCCGCCTGGTGGGGCATTCCCCACGCCGTCGGCGTGGCCAGCGGCCTCGACGCGCTCGAGATCGGGCTGCGCGCCGCCGGGGTCCCTGCCGGCGCCCGCGTCCTCACCACCCCCCTCACCGCCTTCGCGACGAGCCTCGCCGTGGTCCGGGCCGGGGCCGAACCGGTCTGGTGCGACGTCGAGGACTCGGGCGGCATCGACCTCGACCGGGTCGAGGCCGCGCTGCGCAAGGACGACTCGATCCGAGCCCTGCTCCCGGTCCACCTCTACGGACATCCAGTCGATCCCGCGGCGCTGGAACGGATCGCGGCCGAGCACGGGGTGCTCGTGGTCGAGGACTGCGCCCAATCGGCCGGCGCAAGCCGCGCGGGCCGAGCGACGGGGACGGCGGGGATCGCGGCCGCGACCAGCCTCTATCCGACCAAGAACCTCGGCGCGATGGGCGACGGCGGGGTCCTGCTCACCGCGGATCCGGAGCTGGCCGAGCGGGCGCGGGCGCTGCGCGACTACGGGCAGCGACGGCGCTACGAGCACGTCGAGCTGGGCCTGAACAGCCGTCTCGACGAGCTTCAAGCGGC
>DASVWY010000182.1:0-14931 GCA_036392975.1 Solirubrobacterales bacterium
TCGCGGAACCACCCTTCGGGTCGCCCTTCGCCATCGACGTTGGTCGCCAGCCGAAGGTCCATCGCAGATGGATGCAGGCCGGCCTGCGTGGCCGTAGTCCCGTCTTCGTTGCGGAAGCCGACGTCGAAGCTGTTGAGGCCGAAGTTGCCCTGGGAGGGGTAGGAGGCCTGGACTGCGGCGGGCAGGGCGAGGCTCGCGATGGTGATCGCGAAGGTGCAGGTCAGGCGCTTCATCGTTGGGCCCTCCGGTCGTGATTGGCTCGGCGCTTTCGCTGTGCTCCAGGCCTCTTGCGCTTGACGCAGCGCGCATTCCCCTTGCGGCGTGCTTTGCGCTGGCCTTTGGGGCAGCGACGCTTCGGCGGGCCTGCCTGCGAGGGGTCGCCGGGGCCACGGAAGCTCGCCGAGGCCGGCGTCGGGTCGTTGGGCGACGGCGGCGGGCTCTGGCAGGCCTCCCCTTCGCAGGCCGGCGCCTCCACCGGCGCCGGGAAGCCGCCGTTGACGCGAGCGTCATAGAGGTCAACCGAGCCGGGGTCCTGCGGCACGAAGCTCGACGCCGTGGTGAAGAAGACGTCCTCGCCGTCGGGGCTTGCCTCCCAGAATTCCGATTCATAGGAGCTCTCACCGGAGGAGATCAGGTCCAGGCAGCCGCCGTTTTGAGGGAAGTAGGAAAGAGATGCTGGGGTGCAGCCCCCGGTCCCAACAGCCTCCCACTGGTAGACGTCCTGGGCGGCGTTGACGTCGCGAGGGACGAGCGCGTCGGCGGCGTTGAAGAAGAGACGGTTGCCGTCCGCCGAGAGGACATTCGAAGCATGGTTCGGGTGTTCCCAGGTCGGGATCCAGGCTCCGGCGGGAACATCTTGGAGAGTACTCATTTCGTGCGGACGGGCATAAGCGGTTCTCATCGCCTGCCCCTGAGGCCGCGCGCCGCTCGGGTTGCAGGAAACGCAATGCAGCTCTCCCGCCTCGGCGTCGTAGAGGTAGACCTCGACTGCCGCCACGCCGCTTGCCGTGTCGGTGTTGTCGTAGTCGGTCAGCGGCGCCCGCGAGTTGAAGGCGATACGGCTGCCGTCGGGGCTGACTCGCGTGGCACGCAGGATTGGGCTGGGCGAACCGAGGTTGTAGGCTTCGTCGACCGCGACGCTGGCGGCGTTGTCAACCACGTCGGCCTCGCTCACCGTCGCCACCAGCTCGTAGCTTGCTTCCCCTCCGCCGACGCCGACCTCGTAGAGGTAGACGTTGGGCTCCCCGGCGATGCCCGCGGTTTCGGGCAGCGACGCATCGGAGACGAAGTAGACGCGCGAGAGATCGTCGGAGACCCCGATCACGTTTTCGACGTCTTCGGCCACCAGGCGCGGCGGTTCCCCTTCGTCGGCCGCCTCCAAGTCGAACTCATAGAGCGTTGCCTGGCCGGATTCCAGGTTTCCTTCGCTATACAGCGCTACGGAGCCGTCGGCGGCGCCAGCCCAAAAGAAGGCGCTGCCTCCTTCGCTGACCTCGATCGTGCAGGCGATCCCCGGTTCTGAGCATTCGCCCGCCACGACTCCCTGCTCGGGGTGCTCGCGCAAGTAGATCTTGCCGGTGGCCGCGGTCCAGTAGACGCGCGAGCCGTCGGAGGAGACGGCCCCCTGCAAATTGCCGTGCCAACCGCTGCCGACACCACTCGCACCGGAGCTCGGGGTCCCGTCAGGCAGCACGCTGACGAGATGGTTCTCGCCATCGAAGCGATCGTAGACCTTGGCGGTGACTCCGGCGCCTTTCGCTTCGGGCGTGAGCTCTGCCCCTGCGACGATGAAGGCGTGGCGTCCATCAGCCGAGACGCCTTGGACCGATTTGTTTCCCACATATTCCTTCGGCGTGCCTTCGGGCAGTGCCGGGGGTGTCGGGACCATGGCTTCCAGCGACCCCGCGGCCGCCCCGCAATTCTGGCGCCGGTAGAGGTTCTTGAAACCTTCCTGGCCGTCGGGGCTTGGCGGCGGCGCTTGGTAGTCGACCAGCCAGGCGCTGCAGAGGTCTTCCGAGAAGGCCATGAAGGCGCGGCTGAAGCCCGGGTTGAAGCTGAGACTTTCACCTTTCACCGTCGGGTGGATGCCCTCGGTCCGCCACCCTTCTCCGGGGTTGCCGCGTTCGCTGCGCTCGGCGAGGTACTGGTTGTGGCGGAAGCTGCTGGGTTGGCCCGCAAAGGAGGCCGACGATGAGTAGGCGATCCTGTCGCCGTCGGGAGCGGCCTGCATGTAGCCGCCGGGGTCGGCGGTGGTGCTCAGTTCGATCACTATGTCCCCCCCGTTTTTGTCGACCGGGCTGACCATCTCGTAGGCGCGGCAGTCGGGCAGCAGCGCCGAGGACCCCGTGCGCAAGACCTGGTTAGGGCAGCTCGTCTCCGGTGCGAAGGGGCGGTAGGTGGTGAGGGTGAGATCTTGGCCCTCGGTCGTGTCCGAGGAGTTGGTGGCGACGACGCGCCAGTGGTAGGTGGTGCCGGGGGCGAGGCCGCTTAAGTTGGCAACCACGACATGATCGCTGCGGTCTTTGCCGACCGCGATCTCGGGCGTGCTTTGGCCGTAGGTCGTATCGAGGCCGTACTCGACCCGGTAGGTGGTGGGGAAGCCTTCGGGGTTGACGAGCGCCTTGACGCTGGCTTCGGTGTCGGTGGCGCCGAGCACGTGCTCTTCGGAGATCACCGGCGGCCCCAGCGTTTTGAAGGTGCGGTCGGAGCCTTTTTCGATTCCGGCCGGGCTCTCGGCGACGAGACGGAAGTGGTAGACGGTGCCGGCGGCCAGACCCGAGACGTCGGCGTGGACGGGGACCGGCTCGAAGCCTTCGCCAATCTGCGCGCTGCTCTCCGCGCAGGGGACGCTTGCTTCATAGGGGGCTACGGTGAGGCCGTATTCGAAGCGACAGTCGGTCACCGGCAGCGCGTTGGGGTTGACCGTTCCGTGCAGGGTGACTGAGGTTTCTTCGATCCCAGTCGCGGGGAGGGTGATTGCCAGGCCGCAGCCGCTCGGCGGCGTGCCATAGGCGCGCAGGGAGGAGGGGGCTCCGAAAATGCCCTGGTTGGAGACGTAGAGATTGCCCGGCGCTGTGCTGCCGGGACAGAGATTGGTGGCGAGACCGGTCGAGTTGCCGAACTCCCCAGCGCCGAAGCTTTCGACGATGCTCCCGGTGGGATCGAACCTGTAAATCCGGTCGATGTCGACGAAGCCATTGCGCTGCGAGGGATCGGCGAACACGTATAGCTGCCCGACGGAGTCGATCGCGATGGCATTTATGAAACGGCTCGTGAACTCATCCGCTTTTGGGATTGCGAAGCTCGGTGGAATCGGTGCGCCGGTGGGACTCAGTTTGCTGACGGTGTTATTGCCGGTGCTGTAGTAGAGGTTGCCGGCGCCATCGACGGCAAGCGATTGCACCGTTTTGCCCGGCAGCGCGATCTGCGCCTCGTAGACGCCTTCGGTGTCGAAGCGCTGGATGCGGCCCTCATCGCCGACGTGGACGTCGTCGTCGACGTCGGTCGCGGTGCCCTTGGTGTCGATCGCGATGAAGCTGCCAACCGCCCACTCGCCGAACTCGCCGTCGGCGGTTCCTTCGCTGCCGCCTTTGCAGGTGTCGGCGGGGCGGCAGATCTCGTGGCCGCCTCCCGGTACCGGCGTGCTCACGGCGTTAGCCGGTGCGGTGCTTGCTTTTGCTTGCGGTGCCGCCGGCGCACTCGGGGCCGGGGTGGTCATCAGGGGCTCGCTTGCCTTGGCGACTTCGAGTCCTCCCGGCGGCTCGCCGCGAACGGTTGCCTCGCACTGGAAGACCGCCGGGCTGGCGAGGTCTGACGCCGTCACTTCGTAGGTCGGGAAGACCGAGGCGCCGAAGCCCGAGGAGTCGATTTCGACGCCGTTGCGGTACCAGCGGTAGCCCCAGACAAAGTCGGCGTTCTTCCAGTTGCCGAGGTCGGGATCGCAGCTGAGCGTCTGCCCGCCGGCGCCGCCGACGGTGAGCGGGGCGCTCGTCGTTGGGGGGGGGATCGTCGCCGGCGGGACCGGGACCGCCCCCCTGGGAGCGGGGGCGATCACCTGGGCCGGGTTGGAGACGTCGACCGAGCCGGCGTTGGCGTTGGTGGCGGTGACCCGGCACTGGATCGTCCAGCCTTTGTCGGCTTCGGTCGCGGTGTAGGTGGAGGCGGTTGCCCCTTCGATTTCCTCGCCGTCTCTGAACCACTGGTAGGAGATCGATTCGGCCAGGGTCGAGGTCGAGCATTTGAGCTGGGAGCCGACCTCGAGGGCGACGGTCAGCTCCGGCACGTCGTCGTTTGCGAGGTTGCCGCCGAAAGTGATGGTGTAGGGGCTTGAGCCGGTGGCGTCGCCGGGACCGCCGCCGACGGTGACCGAGCCGCCAAGGCCGGCGATCGTCGGCAAGGCGTTCAAGGCCGCCTGGACCTGGGCGGCGCTGGCGTTGAAGGGAAGCGGCGCGGTCTCCTGCGGCGCGCCGCCGTCGATCATGTCCGAGAGGCCGAGCCTGAAGCTGCCGGCGGTGGCGGCAATGGTGATCTGCTGCTGCTCGTCGATGCCAGTGTCGCCCGGACCGGTGAAGACGACGTCCCCGCCCCAGGCCAAGAGGAACTCGCCGGCGCGGTTGAACTTCTGCACGCGGCGGTTGAGCCAATCGACGACGTAGACGGCGCCGGCGGAGTCGACGGCTACGCCTCTGGGCGAGCGGAACTGGCCGGCGCCGTGGCCAGCGATCCCCGCTTTGCAGACGTCGCCGTCTTCGGGGACGCAGGACTCGAACTGGTCTTCGGGGGCGATAGTGTCGTCGCCCGGCCCGCTTGCGACCACGTCCCAGCCCCAGGCTTTGACGAACTGGCCCGAGGCGTCGAACTCGACAATGCGATGGTTGGCCTGATCGGCAACGAAGACGTGGCCGGTGAGCCGATTGGCGGCGACGCCGGTGGGACCGCCGCACTGCTGGCCGGCCGGCTCGTCTGCATCGCACGCCTGCCAGAGCAGCGGCGGGGCGGCGGAGGCGCTTGGAGCGAGTGCAAGAAGGAAAAGGATGCAGGCGCCAATTGTCGCAAGCGCCGTAGGCGCTGCGGCGAGGCCCCAAATCGAGTCTTGTTCTGTCTTCACCGTCACCCTCGTCTCCTTGCTAGCTGCGAGCTCCCGGACGATTTGGGCCCGGGAGCGTTTGTTGTCTTGCGTTGGCCCCCCGCGGCCGACTAGCCGGTGACCGCCCAGGAGCCGCTACCGACCGCAGCTCCGGTGCTGTTGTGGGTGAAGTAGAGGTTGGCCCCGGCGGTGCTGGCGCCAGTTGCTTCTTCGTTGGTGAGGGGCTGGATCGGAACTGCGCCGTCGAGAGCCCCGCCGAATCCGTACTGGCCAAAGGTCGTTCCTCCGGTCAGCTTATGGACGTAAACACAAAGGTGGCCCGAGGCGGCACGCGGGTTCGCCGCCGTGCCCGCGGGCGTTAGGGCGCTGCCGCAGTCGGTGGGGACGACTTCTTCACGGGTGAACGTTTCGGTGTTGAACTTCTGCTCTTTGCCGTTGAAAAGGATCACGTGGACGTGGTCTTCATCGAGGGCGGCGGCGAGCGGAACCGAGAAGGAGATCGGCACGTAGAGACCTTCGCCCAGTTCTTTGATCTCGTTTTGCGGCACCGTGCCGAAGGACCAGGCACCGGTCTGGGTTGCGTTGGGAGGCAGGGTTCCGCCCGCCGTCCACGGATCGCCTTTGGGGCCGGCTTTGCCGTTGCAGATGAAGACCGTCGGGCTGGCCGATTTCACTTCGATACCGCCTTCGGTGCAGCCTCCTTTGGCGCCGACGAAGGATGCGCTGGTGGCGCTCGTCCCGTTGGTCCCATTGGTGCCGTCTTTGCCGTTGGCGCCGGCGGCGCCGGTCTCGCCTTTGGCGCCGGCGGCGCCTGCCGGTCCCTGCGGTCCGGCAGGTCCCTGCGGCCCCGCCGGCCCCGCCGGGCCTTTCGGCCCCCTGGGCCCGCGCGGTCCTTTTTTGGCTTTGGCCGAGGCGCTGGCCTTGGAGTTGCCCGAGTCGGAGTTGCCGGCGGCCCAGGCGCCGCCGAGCATTGCGAAGACGAGGGCGATCACGGAGATCACGCCCGGTATCCCGAAGCGGTTGCGAAGTGGCGAGAACATCAAATCCCTCTCCTTGTCCCGTGAGCCCCGCTGCCGGCCGCTCCCTTTAGCGGCCCTCCCTGAAGCTCGGCTTGTGTCCCTGTTACGTGGTGTTCCCTGTACGTGCCGGTCGGTGGCGAACAGTTCCTAGAAGGTGTTGCTCGTACCGCAGGCACCGCCAGCTAAGCACCCCCGGCAGGAGTTGTCAAGGGATAGTTCCCAAAGGAAAGGGAATGTTCCTAGAGGCTACGGGGAACTGCTGAGGGCTTCGGAGGCGAGGCGCGAGGCCTGGTCCGGGCCGAGATATGGGCCGAGGACGAACTCGGTGCAGGTGGGCAGCAGCTCCTCCAGCTGCTCGGCTTCCCCGGCGGCGACCTGGCGGAAGACGAGGGAGACGAGGGAGCCGAGGATCGAGTCCTCGGTGGAGTCCGGCAGGGGCCGATCGCCCTCGTTCTCCCGCTCCAGTCGGCCCTGGCGCAGCAGTGGCGCCAGCTCGGCGATCGCCCGGTTGAAGCGGGCCGCGACCAGGGGCCCGGCGCCGCGGGACTCGACCAGGCAGAGGCCGGCCAGGTTCGGCTCGGAGGCGAAGAAGGCGAGGACGGCGCGGGTCGCCGCCACCGCCCGCTGGGGCCAGTCGGGGATCGCCGCCACCGCCTCCGCGACGAGCTGTCGCAGATGGTCGACGACGACCTCGAAGGCGGCGAGGAAGCACTCCTCCTTGCTCTCGAAGTTTTCGTAGAAGACGCGGCGCGACACCTTCGCCTCGCGGGTGATGTCGGTGAGGGTGACGCCGGCGTAGCCCTTGGCGGCGACGGCGGCGGCGAGGCCGGCGATCAGCCGCTCGCGCTGGTGGTGGGCGACCTGCTCGCGACTGTAGCCGTGGCGTCCAGCCGGCAGGGGGCCGAGCTCGTCTTCGGGCACGTTTTGGCGGCGACGATCAGGCCGAGATGGCCTCGGCGAACTCGCCGGCCTCCTTCGCCGCTTCGTCCTCGCCGACGTAGGGCCGCAGCAGGAACTCCAGGGTCTCGGGCAGGAGGCCACGCAGCTTGGCCGCTTCGCCGCCGATCAGCCGCTGGCTCAACACCCAGACGACGCCGCCGGCCAGCGTCTCCTCGAGGTTCTCCGGCAGCTGCGCCTGGCGCGGGTTCAGCTCGCGGCCGGGGCGCAGCAGCGCCGCCATTCGCTTCAGGGCCTTCTCATGCCGGGCGCTGGCCTCCGGCCCGGCGGTGAGCGCCTCGACGAGGCAGGCGCGGGCGACGTTGGGATGCGCGGCGACGTCTTCGAAGAGGACACCGAGGGCGGCGCCGACGCGATCTGCCCAGGGACCTTCTTCGCGCCGGTAGGCGGCTTCGACCCGGTCGGCCGTGCGCTCGGTCGCCGCGTCGAGCAGGGCCAGGAAGGCCTCGTCGCGATCGGCGAAGTGCTTGTAGAAGGTCGCGTAGCCGACCTTCGCCTGGCGCACGATCATCTCCAGGGTCGTGGCCTGGTAGCCGTGCTCGGAGAGCAGGTCGGCGACGGCCTCGAGGATACGGCGGCGCTGGTCGGCAGCGGCGGCGTCGCGGCTCACGGGCGCGGGGCCGGGGGGCTGCCGTGAGTCCTTTCCGGGCAGGGCGCGCACAGAGCCAGGATAGCGCCAGTTCCCATTGGTACGAAACAGGTATATGGAGTGGAGAAAGTTCCCGAACATAAGCTATGGTGTCCTAAATGGAGGTTTCGGGACCACTGCGAGCCGTCCGGTCATGGGAAGAGGCGATTCCTGACCTGGATGCTGACAGCGGCGTCCTCGAGGCGATGCTGCTGACGGTCGGCGAGCGGGGCTACGCGAACACGACCGTGCGAGAGGTGGCGGAGCGGGCGCGGATCACCCAGGAGCGCTTCCACCGCCGCTTCGGCACCAAGGAGGCCTGCTACGCGGGCGCCTACGAGGAGGCGGCGGAACGCCTCGCCGACGAGCTGCTCGAGGCGTGCGAGGGAGCGGCGAGCTGGCGCGACGGCTTCCAGGCCGCCCTGGCACGACTGCTGCGCTTCGTCGCCGAACAGCCGCTGACAGCGAAAGCGGTGCTGCTCGAGGTAAGGGCGGCGCGCGGCCAGGCCTGGACCAAGCACCAGGAGCTGAGCGATCGGCTCATCGCCGCCCTCGACGGCGCCCGCGACGAGGCCGGGGCGCGGCCCTCCGCGACCCCGATGACGACCGGCTTCGTCGCCGGCGCGATCGAGGAATCGCTCTGCATCGAGATCGCCGCCGGTCGCGCGGAGGCGGTGGAGCGCCTGCTTCCCGACCTCACCCGGCTCGCCTTCCTGCAGCTCTTCGGCGAGGACAACGTATTCGACGCCGACTTCGAGCGCCGAGCTTAGGCGTCGAAAATGTCGTCGGCCGTTATCGCCAGAACCTCGGTGGCGTCGTCGACGCGCTCCCGGGCGCCGATCGCGTAACGGGCCTCCCTGGCCACTCGGGGCATGGCACCCGCCTTTCGCTCGAGCTCCGCGCGCAGCTGCGGGGCGCTGACGCGCTTCGCCCACTTTGCCTCGCCCAGGAGCACGGCCTCGCGTTTACGGCCGGCGAGGGCGACGGCGTCTATCTCGGTCGGATCGCTGGCACTCGTCCAGAAGGGCCCGATCGCGACGATGTCGGAGCCGAGCTCACCGCTGGACGCGAGCCTTCGCAGGTGGTCGCGGAAGGCCTCCTCCCAGGGCCCCCCCATGTGGTCGTCGAGGGAATCGAGTAGGACCGGGAGGATGCTCTCCCCCAGCCCCCGCTCGATCTCCGGTCGGTAGCGGTCGAGCACTCCAAGCCAGAAGGCAAGGAAGTTGTCGGCAATCCGGTAGATGCGACGCCGGGTCCGTCGCGGATCCTCGGTCACGGGCACGACGCGCTCGACCAAGCGCAAAGCGACGAGCCGATCGAGCGTCCGCCCAGGGTCGGCGCGCACCACCTGCTCAATCTCGTTGAACTTGGTACGCCCCGCCGCAATCGCGTAGAGCACCTGGCGGGCCAGCTCGCCGCCCTCGCCCTCAGTGGCCAGCACCAGCTGTCCCTCGGTGAGAAGCTGCCCTCCGGGAGTGCAGGCGAGCCGGGCGAGGTTGGCGCGGGTGCTCGCGTTCTGGTCCCACCACTGCAGGTAGAGGGGCATCCCGCCAACCAAGCCCCAGACCAACGCCCGTCGGGCCGGTCTGAGCCCGGGAAGCATCTGCGCCGCCTCGTGAGGATGGAAGGGATGGAGCAGGAGGGCCAAATCGAGGCGGCCGTAGAGCGGCGCCCGCTCCTCCTGCATCGCCTCCATCGTTCGCACAGCGGAGCCGCAGAGGAGGAGCTTCAACTTGGTGCGGGAGCGAAAGCGGTCCCAGGCGGCGCGGATCAGACTCGGTAGCTCGGGAGAGGTTTCGGTCAGGGCCGGAAGCTCATCGAGGACCAGGAGCAGCGGTCGCTCGGTGGCGACAGCAGCCAAGGTCTCGAGAGCGTCGTCCCAGTCGGTGAACGGCCGCGCCGCGAGATCGCGAACGCCATCGCCTAGGAGCGGCGCGGCGGCGCGGGCCAGCGCCTCGAGCTCCGCGGTCGCCGGGCGGCCGATGTCCGATTCACGAACATTCTTAGGTCTTACCGACAGCCACTGTCGGCGACATTCGCTGTCGGCGACCTTGAATGCAGCCTACCGCCGCATCGGCGGCGCTCAGCGCTTTTTCTTCGCGACCTTGGAGGCTTCGGCGCTGCCGAGGTACGGCGTCAGGGTGAACTCGACCAGGTCCGGGAGCAGGTCTTCCAGTTCCTCGGTCTTGCCGGCGATGATGCGGCGGGAGATCAGCGAGACCATGCCGCCGACCAGGGCCTCCTCGGTGGTCGGAGAGAGGCGCGAGAGCACCTCCGGGGCGCGCCCCTTGCGCCCCTCTTTGAAGTAGGGGACGAAGCTCTGGATCGCGGCGTCGTAGCGCTCGACCACGACCGGGCCGGCGACCAGCGCCTCGACCATGCAGAGGCGAGCCAGGTTCGGCTCCGAGGCGAGGAACTCGAGCATCGCGGCGATGCCCGCCTTGATCGCCCGCGGCCACTCCTCCTCCTCGTCGAAGGCCTCCGAGACGCGCTCGCGCAGCTCCCCCATCACCGCCTCGTAGGCGGCGACGAAGCACTCGTCCTTGCTGGAGAAGTGCTCGTAGAAGGTGCGGCGGGAGACCGCGGCGGCGCGGGTGATGTGGGCGATCGTCGTGCCCGAGTAGCCGTTTTCGGAGATCGCCTCGGCGAGGCCGGCGATCAGCCGCTCGCGCTGGTTGTGGGCGACGAACTCGCGCGGCAGGCCGTGGCGGCCGGGCGGGAGGCGCGCCAGCTCGGGGGGATAGTCCTCCGCCGACGTGGTTCGTTTGCGAGATTTGGGAGCGTTTTTGGTCGCGCGTTTCCTTGCCACACCGCGACCATACCGTGCCGAGGGCCCGGAATCGTGGCTGAGCTCTCGCAGGGCGGCCTCGGGGCCGAGGTAGGGCATCACCGCGGCGGACATCAACTGCGGCACCAGCGACATCAGGTCGTCCGCCTCGCCCCGCACGACCTTGGAGTAGATCTGCCCGTAGGCGGACCCGGCCAGCGCCTCGGCGGTCGTGTGGGGAACCGCTTCGGGGTCCTCCATCTCCTGGCGGCCGGCGTCGATCAGCGAGGCGATCACCCGCATCGTCATGTCGCGGCGGGCGCGGGCGGCGTCGCCGGCAGCCAGCACCTCGATTCCGAAGGAGGCGCGGCTGGGGTCGTGGCGCAGCCCGGCGACGATTTCGTAGGCGACCGCCCGCAGGCGGTCGGGCCACTCGTCCCGGCTCTCGTAGGCACGAACCATCGCCTCCAGGCACTCCTCGTTCAATTCCTGCCAGGCGGAGAGGAAGCAGTCGTACTTGCCGCGGAAGTGGCGGTCGAAGGCGGGACGGTCGAGCCCGGCTCGCTCGAGGACCAGCTCGATCGTGGTTTCGCCATAGCCCCGTTCGGCGGCGATCTCGATCAGGGCATCGAGTATCTGGCCGCGCTCGGAGCGCGAGGTCCGGTCGCGGGTCTCCGTATCGAGCACTAGGTCATGGGACCTCCGATCCCTGCCCTGTGCTCAGCCGGCGGTCGCGGGGGGTGCTTCGGCGGCCGTCCGCTTGGCGGCCTCGGCGCCGACGTACGGGGTGAGGGAGAACTCGACCAGCTCCGGCAGCAGCTCCTCGATCTCCTCCACCTGGCCCATCACGATCCGCTGGTAGATGATCCAGAAGACGCCGCCGACGATCGTCTCCTCCAGGGTGCCGGGCAGCTCTTCGCCCTGGGGCGAGACCTTGCGGCCCATCCGGAAGAGCGGCACGAAGGCCTGAATCGAGCGTTCGTAACGCTCCACCGCGGCCGGCCCGGCCGAGAGCGCCTCGACGATGCAGGTACGGGCCAGGGCCGGCTCGCTGGCGACGTAGTGGAGGAAGGCGGCGAGGCCAGCGTTGACGCGGGCCGGCCAGCTGTCGACCTTGCTGGCGGCGTCGACGACCCGGCGCAGCGCCTCCTTGACCGCGAACTCCGAGGCGGCGAGGAAGCAGTCTTCCTTGGAGGAGAAGTTCTCGTAGAAGGTGTTCCGAGCGATCCCCGCCCGGCGCACGATGTCGGCCACTGTGACCGACCGGTAGCCCTTCTCGACGGTCTCCTCGGCAAGGGCGGCGATGATGCGGGCCCGCTGGTGCTGGGTGATGAACTCGCGGGGCAGTGCGTGCCTCCCAGGCTTCGGTCGCATCGCCTGAGAGCCATGTTCAGCCACGTGAGCCAGAGTACTCACCAGTTCAGGAGATTCAAGCTGGACGAACTGGCGATATACCGCTACAGTACCGGATTCCAGACAACCTGTTCCCTTGATCTCAAAGGAGGGATGAAATGGGGAGGCAGGCCGCAACCAACGTCCAGGCAGGGGCGGCGGGGACCGGCACGATCGGGGAGGTCAAAACCGTCCCGCACGCTCCCAAGCTCGAGCTCGTGGACTCACCGAAGCGCGACAAGATCCTGGCCGGGATGCTGGAGGTGGTCGGCGCGGAAGGCTACGACGCCACCTCCGTGCGCATGGTTCTCGACCACACGGGCCTCTACCGGCAGGCCTTCTACGACAACTTCCCCGACAAGGACGCCTGCTACCTGGCGGCCTTCGAGGCCGGCGTGGCTCGGGTCGAGGCGCTGGCGACCGCCGCCGCGGCGAGCGAGGAATCCTGGCGCGGCAAGCTGCGGGCGGGGTTGGGCGCGCTGCTCGACTTCCTCGACGCCGAGCCCGACGTCGGCCGGGCGCTGGTCGTCGAGGTCCATGCGGCCGGGCCGGAGGCGCTGGCAAGACGCGCCGATGCGATGAAAAAGATCGGCGATTTCATCGATCTGGCGCGGCGCGAGTCGGAGGGCACGGAGTCGCCGCCGCGGATCGCTCCCGAGGGCATCGTCGCCGGCATCCACGCGGTCATTCACGGTCGGCTCTCCACCGGGGCTACGGAGGGCTTCCGGCCGCTGCTGCCGGAGTTCATGTACTTCGCCGTGCTGCCCTACTTCGGCGCCGCCGCCGCCAACGCCGAGATGCAGGCCGCGCGGGCCTGAGCATCGCCCACGCCGGCGCGGTTGGACAGGTCGGTAGCGCTGCCCTACATTGGAAGGCGATGGATTCGTCATCCGCCTCGAATCCACAGAGCGCCCCGCCCGGCGGTTCCGCGCTGCCGCGTGCCTACGCCGTGCGGTCGCAGCGGGAGCGGCTGCTGGAGGCGATGGTCCGGGTGGCCGCGGCGAAGGGCTACGAGGCGACGACGGTGCCCGACGTGGTCGAGTTCGCGGGCCTCTCCGAGGACGTCTTCTACGAAGAGTTCGAGGACAAGGAGGCCTGCTTCCTCGAGGCCTACGACGCCGTGATCGACGTCCTGGTCACCCATGTGGCGAGCGCCTTCGAGGCGGCGGCAGACGAGCCCTGGCCGGAGAAGATCGCCGCCGGGCTGCAGGGCCTGGTCGAGCTGTTGGCGATCGAGGCCGACATCGCGCGGATGGCGATGGTCGAGGTGACGGCGGCGGGCGACGACGCCCGCGAGCGCTACCGGGCGGCGCTGGCCCGCTTCACCCCTTTCCTCGAGGAGGGGAGGGCCTACTCGGGCCAGGGCGACGAGCTGCCGGCCGACACCGCCCGCTTCGCGATCGGCGGCGCCACCTCGATGATCTTCGACGAGATCCGCGCCGGCCGCGGCCCGGAGCTGAAGCGCATCCTGCCCGACCTCGTCTTTGCGGTGCTGATGCCCTACCTGGGGCCGGAAGCGGCTGAAGACGAGATGCGGCGGGTGGTCAAGCGCGAGGGGTAGGGTCCGGCACGGGGCAGTCCGGGTAGGGGCTGCACTTAACTTTTTTTGAAGACACGTGGCGGCCGTCCGAGGATGTTGGCTCAAAAAAAGTACAAGACGTTCCGCCCCTACCCGGACTGCCCCTTCGCGCAGCTAGGGCTCTCGCGCGTGAGAACCCTGGCAACGGAAGGTCAGATGCCCTGGCCGTGGCGGCCCTCGCCTGACGCGAAGCGGGCTGCTCCCTTGACTGCGACGTCCAGGACCTCGCGGCCTAGGCGGTGCTCTAGGGCTAGGCCGTCGGCTAGGGGGAGGCCGAAGCCCTCGATTGCGGCACGGCGGTCGGCGAGCATCGTCTCCTGCGGAAAGGAGGCGATCTTCTCCGCCAGCTCGAGGGCGCGGTCGAGGTGCCGGCCGGGATCCGCCAGCTCGTTGACGAGGCCGATGCGGTGGGCCTCCTCCGCCGCGACCGGGCGGCCGGTGAGGATCAGCTCCAGGGCGCGGCCCATGCCGACCACGCGTGGCAGTCGCTGGGTGCCGCCGTCGACCAGCGGCACTCCCCAGCGGCGCTCGAAGAGGCCGAAGGTCGACTGCGGCGTGGCGATCCGCAGATCGCACCACAGCGCCAGCTCGACGCCGCCCGCCAGACACCAACCGTCGACGGCGGCAATTGCCGGCTTCGACGGCGTCAGCCGGGTCGGCCCCATCGGCCCGTCGGGATGGTCGACGTCGAGGTCGAGCGCCTTGAGATCGGCGCCGGCGCAGAAGGCCTCGCCGCCGGCACCGGTGAGGACGAGCACGCGGGCGCCGTCGTCCTGCTCGAAGTCGCGCAGGCCCTGACGAAACAGCTCCGCCGTCGCGGCGTCGACGGCGTTGCGCCGCTCGGGGCGGTCGATGGTCAGCACCGAGGCGGCGCCCACCCTCTCGTAGCGAAGCTCCTCAGCCATGGATCGCCTGCATCCTGGCAGGCCCCACGGCGCGCGGGCCCGGGTACCCTGCGTCGATGCGCATCGACGAGATCCTCAGCTCCAAGCGTCCCGTCTTCTCGGTCGAGTTCTTCCCCCCCAAGACCGAGGAGTCCCGCCAGCAGCTGTTCGCGACCGCGCGCTCGCTGCGGGAGCTGGAGCCCGACTTCGTCTCCGTTACCTACGGGGCGGGCGGATCGACCCGCGAGGGCACGGTCGAGATAACCCGGGAGCTGCGGGACCGGGTCGGCTTCGAGACGATGGCCCATCTGAGCTGCGTCGGCGAGACCAGGGAGGGCCTGGCGGCGACGCTCGACCGGATCGCCGCCGCCGGGATCGAGAACGTCTTCGCGCTGCGCGGCGACCCGCCGCGCGGCCAGGCCGACTTCGTCCAGCCCGAGGGGGGCCTTGGCAGCGCCGCCGAGCTGGCGTCGTTCATCGGCAGTCGCTGGGACTTCACGGTCGGCGGCGCCTGCTTCCCGGAGGTCCACCCCGAGGCGACCGACCTCGAGACCGATCTCGACTACCTGAAGACGAAGGTCGACGCCGGCGCCTCCTTCCTGATCACGCAGCTCTTCTT
>DASVWY010000183.1:0-3678 GCA_036392975.1 Solirubrobacterales bacterium
GCGTTGTCGTCGTCCTTTTCGCCGGCGGCAACTCGACGATCAGCCCTTCGCGGATCAACCTCGATACCGGCGGTCGCCTCAATCTCGTCTCTGGCGGCGCAGAACTCTTCGCCGACCGGCCGCTCTGGGGCTACGGCGCCGGCTCCTTCCCCCGCGCCTACCGCGAACAAATTGCGACCAAGAAAGACCCCGTCTCGGTCTCCCACACGCAACCGGTAACGGTCGCCGCCGAGCAGGGCCTGATCGGTATCGCTGCTTACTTGGCGCTGCTCGTCGTGGCGATCTGGACGATGGCGTCCGGCATGGGCCTCGGCAGGGAGGGTTGGGGGTCCTACCGGCGGGCGGCGTCCCGTTTTTCGCACCGCATCCTCAGCGAGAGGCGTGACGCGCCAGGCGAAAAACCCAGCCCGCCGGTAGGACCCCCCACCCAACCCCAAACCCCCCAGGCCATCGCCCGAGCGGCGGTCCTCGCCGCCTTCGTCGCCCTCCTCGTCCACACGATGGCCTACGCCGGCTTCTTCGAGGACCCCATCGCCTGGGTCCTCCTGGCCATGGGTGCATCGCTCGCGGCCGGGCCGGTCCGCGAGGCAACGTAGGCTCGCGGCGTGTCGGGATACCTGCGCCGCCTGGCGACGACCGGCGCCGCCTACACCGCGGCAAGCATCCTCTCGAAGCTGATCGCGGTCGCCCTGCTGCCGCTCTACACGCGCTACCTCACCCCCGCCAACTACGGCGCTGCCGAGGTGCTGTTCGCGGCCGTCGTCGCGGCCAGCATCGTCGTCCGCTTCGGCGTGATCGAGGCAGTGCTGCGCTTCTACTACAAGTCGGGCGAGGATCCCGACGCGGTCGTCGCCACCTCCTTCGCGGCGCTGTTTTGGCTCTCCACCGCGGCGGCGCTGATCGCCCTGCCCTTCGCCGAGCCGATCTCCGAGGCGCTGCTCGACCGCGCGGCGCCCGACCTGGCCCGGATCGCGATCGCCGGCCTCTGGGTGGCCACGCTGCACGAGTACCTGCTGACCCTGTTCCGGCTGGAGGAGCGGGCGCGGGCCTTCTTCGCGGTGACGATCGCCAACGTGTTGGCGGCGATCGCCCTGACGGTGGTCCTCGTCGTCGGCGAGGACGAGGGTGCCCGCGGCCTGCTGCTCGGCAGCTACGTAAGCGGCGCCGCCTTCGTCCTTGGCCTGGTCGTTGTCCACCGCCGCCGACTCGCGCTCTGGGCAGACCGCGGCCTCTTGCGGCGGATGCTGCGCTTCGGGTTGCCGACGATGCCGGCCGAGCTGTCCCTCTACGCGCTCAACTTCGTCGACCGGATCATCATCGTCCGCACCGTCGGCCTCGCCGAGGCCGGCCTCTACGCGCTCGCGGTCAAGTTCGCGCAGGCCGTCAACGTCCTCGTCCGCGGCTTCCAGCTCGCCTGGCCGCCCCTCGCCTATTCGATTCGCGACGACGACGAGGCGCGCCGCGTCTACGCCGCGGTCGTCACCTGGTTCGTCGCCGGCTGCGCCTTCGTCGTCGTCGGCATCTGGCTCCTCGCGCGCTGGATCGCGCGGGCTCTGGCCGCCCCCGAGTTCTTCGAGTCCTACGAAGCGGTCGGGCTGATCTCAGCCGCGATCACCCTCTACGCCCTTTACATGGTGCAGCTCGTGATCCTCGGCCGAACCGGCCGCACCGAGTTCAACTTCCCGGCGACGCTGGCGGCGCTGGCCGTCAACGTCGCCCTCAACCTGGTCCTGGTGCCGCCGCTGGGAATCGTCGGCGCCGGCATCGCCCTGGTCGCCTCCTACCTGGTCGTGGTGGGGCTGATGTACGGCTTCACGCAACGGCTCTTCCCGGTTCCCTACGAATGGACGCGGCTGGTCCGCATCGTGCTCGTCTCGGCGGCGCTGGTCGGCCTCGGCGAGGTGCTGCTGCCAGTGGAGGGCTTCGTGGGATTCGCAGGGCGCATGGTTCTCTGGCTCATCTACCCCGCCGCCCTCCTCGCCACCGGCTTCTTTAGCGCCGAGGAGAGAGGCTGGCTGGCACGGCTGCGCCACCCGGGCGAGCTGCTGGCCCGGCTACGCGAGGCTCGCGACCAACCGCCCGCCGTCGACGGCATGGTGCCGGAGACCTACGAGGCAGTCCGCATAGACGAAGACACCCGCCCCTGACGGGGGTCAGGTGGCGTCATGCGGCGTCCTCGGTCGCTCGCGTGCAGAGCACGCCACGCTCCCTGCGTCCTTGCCTGACACCCCCTGACCCCCGTCAGGTCGAAGCTGCTCTGTCCTTTATCCCTTCACCGCGGCCGGGGAGCAGCGCCTGGCGGGCGTGCGCCCAGTAGACCCGGGCCGGCTGGTTGGGGAGGACGGTGGCAGCGAGGGCGCGGAGGGCGTAGGACCAGGCGGTGAGAACTCGGACGGCGAGCGCCGCCGCGCGCGAGTGGTGCTTGCGCATGTAGAGGTCGCGGTTGCGGTGGAACTCGACGATCCTCGGCAGGCCGGCGCCGAGGTCGGTGGAGAGCTGGTCGTGGTGGACCGCCTCGGCGGCGGGAACGAAGAGGGTGCGCCAGCCGGCGTCGGCCAGGCGCTTGCAGAGGTCGCACTCGTCGTAGTAGACGAAGAAGTCCGGGTCGAGGTAGCCGACTCCGGCGGCCGCTTCGCGACGGACGAGCAGGGCGCTCGACTGCGCCCAGTCGACCCGCCGCGTCTCGTTGCCGCTGCTCTGCACGGTGAAGCGGCGGTGCAGGAAGAGCGCACCGATCGCGGCCGTCCCCACCCCGGGGAAGCGCCAGGCGCAGGGGACCGGTTCGCCGCGCGAATCGAGCAGTTGCGCCCCCGCGGCGGCGGCGGCCGGATCGGCCTCGAGCGCCTCGACCAGCGCCCCGGCGGCGCCGGGCCGCAGCTCGGAGTCCTCGTTCAGCAGCAGGCAGTGGTCGCCCTTCGCTTCCCGCAGCAGAGTCGAGTCGTTCTCCGCCTTGCCGCTCCGTCGCTCCAGCGCGATCAGGCGAATCTCGCCGTCCCGTTGCCTAACCGCCGCGGTCGAGCCGTCGTCGGAGGCGTTGTCGAGGACGAGGATCTCCCGCTCGACCCCGGGCGGGTGGGTGCGCTCGATCGCATCGAGGCAGGCGAGCAGATGCTCGCGGCCGTTGGTGTTCACGACGCAGTAGGAGAGCGTGGGCGCCACGCGGGCCACGATAATCGTCGGCGATGAGGGTGCAGCTGGTCGATCCGTCGGCGTTCACGCCGCCCTACGACCGTTCGCTCGCCGCGGCGCTCGCCCGCCAGGGCGCCGAGGTGGAGCTGCTGACCAGCCGCTTCCTCTACGGGCCGGTGCCGCCCGCGGACGGCTACCGGGTGGAGGAGTGCTTCTACCGTCGCAGCGCCGCCCGCGGCCTCGCGGCGCCGGGCCGTCGCGCCTTCAAGCTGGCCGAGCACCTGCCGGACATGCTCCGCTTCCGCCGCCGCGCCGACGCCGACGTCCTCCACTACCAGTGGCTGACCGTGCCAGCGCTCGACGCGAGCCTGCTGCCGGCCCGCCGCCCACAGGCGATGACCGCCCACTACATCCTGCCGCCGCGCCCAAGCCGGCGCCAGGTCGCGACCGCCCGCCGCGTCTTCGCTCGCATGGACGCGGTGATCGCCCACTCCGAGCACGGCGCGGCACGCCTGCGCGACGAGGTCGGGCTCGACCCCTCCCGGGTGC
>DASVWY010000184.1:0-4956 GCA_036392975.1 Solirubrobacterales bacterium
AAGGTCTGCGCCGCCCTGGTCGAGGATCTCGGGCTGACGAAAGAGGAGCTGGCCCGCCGCGTCGGCCGCAGCCGCCCCGCCGTCTCCAACCTGATTCGGATTCTCGACCTCCCCGACGAGGCGCTGGAGCTGCTCGAGGCCGGCGAGCTCAGCGAGGGCCACGGCAAGGCGCTGCTCGGCGCCAGCGGCAACGACGTTCGCCGCCGCCTCGCCCGCGACGCTGCCAGGAGCGGGTGGTCGGTGCGGGAGACCGAGAACCGGGTCAAGCTGGCTAGCCAGCCAAAGACTCGAAGTGGCTCAGGAAAGCGGCTCAACCCCGAGGAGGCCGCGGCGATGAAGTCCGCGGCGGATCAGTTGGAGTCGGCGCTTGGGCACGAAGTGAAGGTCCGACAGAAGGGCGAGGAGATCGCAGTCGAGGTCCGCTTCGCCGATCTCGACGAGGCCCTCGCGCTGGCCCGCAGGCTGGCTCGACAGCGGGGCTGAGCACAGCCCGCGACGGTCCATCAGCGGCCGCTATCATCGCCTCGGCTCGGGCGATTAGCTCAGTTGGTTAGAGCGCGTCTCTGATAAGGACGAGGTCCCTGGTTCGAATCCAGGATCGCCCACTGCGCGCCGAGGCACGCACCGCCTATCCCCGCTCGCACCTCACGGTGGCCAGTTGTAGCGGCGCCTCAGAAACTTCAATCCCTTCAGTGCAGACCGCTCTTCCGAGGGCCGAGACTCGATACCGACCCGGGTCGAGCTCGAAGGGTCCAATGCCGCGACCGGTGTTTGCTGCTCTGGTTGCTATCACCTCACCGTCGCGGCTCACCACCAGGGTCAAGCCAGGCTCGTGTTGAAACCCCGGCCCAGTCGCTCGTATGACGACCATCGACGAAGGGTCATTGACATCGTCCGTATCGATTGCCCGAAAAACGGCCAGCCCGGCCCCGGTGAGGTCGACGAACGCAATGGCCACGAGCATGGTCCCCAGAAACGTGCGTACCCGCCCCAAGCGTTGAACCTTCGAGCCCATGCCAGGGGTCGTCCTCAGCGCGTGCTCGCCAAGCTCGAGCTCGCTCTCCAGATCCTCCTTCAGCTGTCTGGCGGCCTGGTAATAGCCGTGCTGGGAGTTGTTTGCGAGGAGTGAGAGCACGGCCAAGAGGGCACCCAGCCCGAAGACCAACGCAACCAGAGCCTTCGGCAGATCCTCGGACGTAAGCAGCGTTGAAGCGGCGACGAGAACCCCTATGTTGAGCACGAAGAAGTACTCCGACCGGCGCCAATTCAAGTCGACCTGGAAGCGGTACTCCTCCACTGCCAGGTGGTACTGCTCGCGTAACTCGCCCTTGTCGCCGCTCATCTGGACGAAAGGCGGTGGCCGAAAGCCAAATAGAGATTCTGGAACGTTGGGGTGAAGCTGATCGGCGAATGATCCAGAGTGCGGTCGATCTCCTCGGCCGTCCAATACTCCAGCTCATCTATATGGCCGTGCTCCCGGATGGCCGGCGCGCCTCCTTGGCCCACGAAAAGAGAGACGAACTTGAGCGAGGCCTTGTCGCGCATGTCGATCTTTCCGACGAATCGCAGCGAGAGCTCTAGACCGAGCTCCTCGCGTAGACGACGGACCGCGGCTTCCTCATAGGTCTCTCCGGCATGCAGGTAGGCAGCAACCGACGATCCCCAACGACGCGGGTGCCGACTTCTGCGAGCGCCGATGCGCTGCAACAAGAGGTTGTTGGCGCCGTCGAGAAGGAAGATGTGGGCAGTTCTGAAGTTCGCGCCTCGGTTCAACACCTCGCCACGTTCGATCGTTGCAACCGGCGTGTCACGGTCGTCAACGACGTCGATCAGACTCGTCTCGGCTGGGGCAGGCATCAGAGCTACCTGACTAAGGGCGCAGCAAGTAAATCTCTCTGGCAAGATTTCTTGGACATATGGACCCAAAGCTACAAGTTAAGTAGGACATCGTCGTGGAAAGCGCAGCAGAGGAGGAGGCCGCAAGAAAAGCCTTTGCAGAGCGGCTCACGGCTGAAATCAAGAGGCGCAAAATCAGCCATCGCCGGCTTGCCGAGAGGATCCAGACGTCCACGCAATCTGTGACGAACTGGACGCAAGGCCGCAATGAGCCAAACCTCCGCTATCTGCGCCGTCTTGCGAAGGTGCTCGATATTCCAGTTGCCCGCCTATTCGGCGAGGAAACCCGTCGGGGTGGGGAATCGCGCGCGGCGGAGGCGCTCGTCAGGGATCTGGCCAACCTGGAGCTCCAGCCTCCGGTCACGGCGCTGCGCGACTCAGCGCCCGCTCTGCTGGATGTCCTCAGTCGTGCGGAAAAGCAGGCACGGCGGCCTTAGCCGGCCGGCCGTCGCGGGCCCCAGGACTCACAGGGGCCCGCAGCTGCGACCTGCGGCTTGGACCGTCCACTGGCGCACCTGCCCGGTTTGCCCGCAGGGCGAGGCGGATACCCAACCTATAATGGGCCGTCCACCTCGGAGTGGAGCGAACTTTGCAGCAGATGCAGATCTACGGGGTCAGCTTCGACATGGTCGGCAAGCAGCCGATCGTCTTGCTGAAGACGGTTGACGGCAATCGCTTCCTGCCGATCTGGATCGGCCACCCCGAGGCGGCCGCGATCCTGATGAAGCTGCAGGGGGCCTCGACGCCGCGGCCGATGACGCACGACCTGCTCTCCGACGTGCTCGAGCAGCTCGACGCCAAGTGCGAGCGGGTCTCCGTCACCGAACTGCGGGACAACACCTTCTACGCCTCGATCACCGTCTCGATCGACGGCTCGGAGATGGAGATCGACTCGCGCCCCTCCGACGCCCTTGCCCTCGCGGTCCGCGTCTCGGCCCCGATCTTCGCGGCCGAGGAGGTGATCGAGGAGTCGGCGATCGAGTTCGAGCACGAGGTCGAGGACACCGAGGAGGTCGTCGACAAGTTCAAGGAGTTCCTCGACGAGGTATCGCCCGAGGACTTCGCCCAGGGCGACTCCTAGGCGGCGGCGGGCTTCAGCGCCAGGTCGAGGATCCGCTCGACCAGCTGCTCGAAGGACATCCCGGCTGCCTCGGCGGCCTGGGGGAGGAGGCTGGTGTCGGTGAGGCCGGGGATCGCGTTGACCTCCAAGACCTGCGGGCCGTCCTCGGCCAGGATCAGGTCGACGCGGGAGAAGCCGGCGCAGCCGAGCGTCTCGTAGGCGGCCAGGGCGGTGGCCGTGACGGCCTCTGTCTCCGCCTCGCTCAGCTCCGCCGGGCAGGCGAACTCGGTGCGGCCGATCTCGTAGCGAGCCTCGAAGTCGTAGCGGTCGCCGTCGCCGGGGATCGCCTCGACCACCGGCAGCGGCTCGGATCCGAGCACGCTGACCGCCAGCTCGCGTCCCTCGACGAAGCGCTCCAGGAGGACGCGGTCGTCGTAGCTGAAGGCGGAGACGAGCGCCTCCGGCACCTCGAACCAGCTCGCGGCGAACCTGACGCCGAGGGCCGAGCCGCCGCGACTCGGCTTGACGACGAGCGGGAACCCGAGCCGCTCCTCGAGGGCGCTGAGGGCGTCGGCAGCGCCGAGCTCGCGAAAGGCGGTCTCGTTGAAGGCGAACCAGTCCGGGGTGGGAACGCCGGCGCCGCGCAGCTCCTGCTTGGCGAGGACCTTGTCCATGCAGCGTCCGCAGGCGGCGACGCCCGGCCCGGTGAAGGGGATGCCGAGGATCTCCAGCAGCTCCTGCGCGGTCCCGTCCTCGCCGCCGGGCCCGTGCATCGCGACGAAGGCGACCTCCGGTTCCGCCGCGGTAAGCCGCTTGACCAGATCGGCGTCGGCGTCGATCGGGACCGGCTCGTGGCCGAGCCGGTCCAGCGCGTCCTCGACCCGCGCCCCCGAGCGCAGCGACACCCCGCGCTCCAACGAGCGGCCGCCTTTCAGCACCGCGACCTTCACGCCGACCCCTCGCCGGCCTTGCGGAACGGGAGGACGTCCGCTTCGATCTCACCCTCCTGCGCCCGCCGCGGGGGCGCGCTCACCGGCTGCTCGCCCGTCAGGGCCCCGTACAGCTCGACCTGCTCGGCGACTGCGTTGCCGATGCGGCGGATCCCCTCGCGGATCTCGTCGCTGCCGACGCCCGAGAAGTTGAGCCGCATCGAGCTGCGGCCGCGCCCCTCCTCGGCGTAGGCCGCCTGCCCGGGAACGAAGGCGACGTCCTCGCGCAGCGCCTTGGCCAGCAGATCGCTGGTGTCGATGTACTCGGGCAGCGTCGCCCAGATGAAGAGGCCGCCCTCGGGCTCGGTCCACGTCGCCTGCGCCGGGAAGTGCTCGCGCAGCGACTCGACCATCGCGTCGCGGCGGTCGCGGTAGATCTCGACCAGGCTCTCGACGTACTCGCGCCAGCGCCCTTCGGCGAAGTACTCGCGGACGAAGTACTGGGTCAAGGTGGAGGTGCAGAGGTCGGAAGCCTGCTTGCCGAGGACGATCTTCTCCATCACCGGCGGCGGCGCGACCGCCCAGCCGAGGCGGATCCCGGGCGAGAGGATCTTCGAGAAGGTCCCCACGTAGATGACGAAGTCGCCGCCGTCGAGCTGGTACAGCGGCGGCAACGGCTCGCCGCCGAAGCGCAGCAACCCGTATGGGTTGTCCTCGACGACCAGCAGCTCGCGCTGCCGCGCCAGCTCGACCAGCCGCCGCCGCCGCTCGAGCGAGAGCGTCACCCCGGCCGGGTTCTGGAAGCTGGGAACCGAGTAGACGAATTTGGGGCGCCGCCCCTCGCCGTCGAGCCGCGCCAGGACCGCTTCCAGCTCTTCGATCCGCATCCCGTCGGCGTCGCAATCGATCTGCACCACCTCGGCCTGGTAGCTGCAGAAGACCGGTACCGCGCCGGGATAGGTGGGGGCCTCGCAGACGACCACGTCGCCGGGGTCGAGCAGGGTCTTGCAGATCAGGTCGATCGCCTGCTGGCCGCCGGTGGTGACGATCACGTCCTCGGGGTCCGGCGAC
>DASVWY010000185.1:0-2257 GCA_036392975.1 Solirubrobacterales bacterium
ACATGCAGCTCCTCAGCCCCCGCTTCCTCGGTCGCTTCCCCCAGCGCGTCGTCAACGTCCACCCGGCGCTGCTGCCCGCCTTCCCGGGACTCGACGCGATCGGGCAGGCGCTCGAGGCGGGCGCCGAGACGACCGGCGTCACCGTCCACTTCGTCGACGAGGGAATCGACACCGGACCGACGATCGCCCAGCGCGAGGTGCCGATCCCGGCCGACCGCGACCGGGTGCGCCTGGAGGAGGCGGTCCACGCCGTCGAGCACCAGCTCTACCCGGAGGCGATCCGCATGATCGCGCAGGGCAGGGTTAGGATCGACGCCGACAGTCCGAGGACCGTCGTCGTCGATGAGTGAGGCGCCCGCAGACACCCGAGCCGAGACCGTAAGCGACGGAGCGATCCGGGTGCGCCGGGCCCTGATTTCGGTCTCCGACAAGACCGGGGTCGCCGAGTTCGCCAAGACGCTGGCGGGGATGGGGGTTGAGATCCTCTCCACCGGCGGCACCGCCGCGGCGCTGCGGGAGGCCGGCGTCGAGGTGAGCGACGTCTCCGAGTTCACCGGCCAGGAGGAGATCCTGGGCGGCCGCGTGAAGACGCTGCACCCGCGCCTGCACGCGGCACTGTTGGCGCGCCGTGACGACCCCGAGCACATGGCGACGCTGGAGCGCGAGGGGATCGAGCCGATCGACCTGGTCTGCGTCAACCTCTATCCCTTCGAGGAGACGGTCGCCGGCCACGAGGTCGACGAGCAGGTCGCGATCGAGAACATCGACATCGGCGGGCCGACGATGATCCGCGCCGCCGCCAAGAACCACCAGGGCGTCGCGGTCGTCGTCAAGCCGGAGTCCTACGACGCGGTCAGCGCCGAGCTGGAGGAGTTCGGCGGCGCGATCTCCGCCTCGACCAGCCACTGGTTGGCCAACGAGGCGTTCGCGCAGACGGCCCGCTACGACGCCGCGATCAGCCGCTGGTTCTCGACCGAGTACGAGGAGTACCCCGAGCACCTGACGGTCACTTATGAGAAGGAGCTCGACCTCGCCTATGGCGAGAACCCCCACCAGCGCGCCGCGCTCTACTCCGAAGCCGGGCTGCGCAGCCACATCCTCTCCGGGGTATCGAAGCTGCATGGCCGGGCGCTCTCCTTCAACAACGTGCTCGACCTCGACGCGGCGCGGCGGTTGACCGGCGACTTCGAGCAGCCGGCCTGCACGATCGTCAAGCACAACAACCCCTGCGGGGTGGCGCTCGGCGAGAGCGCCCTGGCCGCCTACGAAAGCGCGTTAGCCTGCGACCCGGTCTCGGCCTTCGGCGGCGTCATCGCGGTCAACCGGCCGATCGGCGTCGAGCTGGCCGAGGCGCTGCACGAGAACTTCGTCGAGGTGCTGATCGCCCCGGGCTTCGAGGAGGGCGCGCTCGACGTGCTGCAGCAAAAGGAGGCGATCCGGATCCTCTGCGACGAGGAGCGGCGCCAGCCCGACGCCGGCGAGCGGGACATGAAACGGGTTAGCGGCGGCCTCCTGATCCAGGACCGCGACGGCGATCCCGAGCCGCGCGAGACGATGGAGGTCGTCACCGGCACCGAGCCGAGCGAGGAGCAGTGGCGGGACATGCTCTTCGCCTGGACCGTCGTCCGCCACGTTCGCTCCAACGCGATCGTGATCGCCAAGGGCGGAGCCACGCTCGGGATCGGCGCCGGCCAGATGAGCCGGGTCGACTCGGTGCGGCTGGCGGTGCAGAAGTGCCGCGACGTGCACGGGTCGGCCGCCGACGCCCTGCTCGGCGACTCCGCCGTCGCCTCCGACGCTTTCTTCCCCTTCGCCGACGGCCCCCAGGCCGCGATCGAGGCGGGCGCCACCTCGGTGATCCAACCGGGCGGCTCCAAACGCGACGCCGAGGTGATCGAGGCCTGCGACGCCGCCACGGTGACGATGGTCTTCACCAAGCACCGCCACTTCCGGCACTGAGCGGGACCTGCGCGAGGCGAAACCCCGGACAGGGGCGCAGCCGGCCCCACTCTGCTTGGGGCCGGCTGCCGAAAGGATCAGCAGCTCTTAGTCAGCGAGAGCGCCGGAACCCTTGGCTCGACAGTGGAGATCGTCATCACGATCACCTCCTTTCTGCTCGTTTAGAGGTGCGTCGCTATGACCCCTGAATAGTGGAGGAAGTTCCACCATTCAGGACTGGCCCGCCAAAATCGACTTATTTGCTGGACGATTTCTGTTGGAAGAAATACGATCTACTGCTCAACCACCCCGGAGGAAG
>DASVWY010000186.1:0-11538 GCA_036392975.1 Solirubrobacterales bacterium
CTGGAGTTTCGAGAGGTCTTCGTAATTCGATTGACCCTTGGCCGTTTCGGCCGCGGGTCCTGCCGCGGCGGCCTCCCCCACCACCGCGTCACCCGCGGATGAAGCGGCTGACTCAACATCCGACTTCACGATCCGTCCCCCAGGCCCCGACCCGTGGAGCTGGCCCAGATCGAGACCGCGTTCCTTGGCTATCCGCCTCGCGAGCGGCGACGCTTTAGGCCGGTGCCCGTCTCCGGCAGCAGGGGCCTCAGGCGCCTTGTCCCCGGCCGGGGCGGTCTCCTCGGCGGCTGGGGCTTCGACAGCTGACTCAGACGATTCTGCCGCGGGTGGCGCCGGGGAGGGTTCCTCCCCCGCAGCCTGCGAGGAGGAGGTGCCCTCCCCGGCGACAGGACCCGCGGCCTGTGCGCCCGATCCCTCAGCCGAATCGCCAACCGTCGCGATCGGCGTCCCGATCGCCACCGTCTCGCCCTCCTGCACGAGGATCTCGGTCAGGGTTCCGGCGGTATCCGCTTCGTACGCCATATTCGCCTTGTCGGTCTCGATTTCCACCAGCTCATCGCCAACGGCGATCTCGTCTCCGACGGACTTCAACCACTGCAGAATCGTCCCCTCCTCCATGGAGTCGGACAGCCTCGGCATGACGACCTCAGCCATCAGATCGACCCCTCCAGCGCCGCCAGCGCCGCCTTCACCACGTGCTCCTCGTGCGGGATCGCCGCCTGCTCCAGCCGCCGCGAGTAGGGCATGTGGACGTCGGCCCCGGTCACCCGCTGCACCGGCGCGTCGAGGTGGTCGAAGGCCTGCTCGGCGATCAGCGCCGCCAGGTTGGCGCCGACGCCGCCGTGCGGCCAGCCCTCCTCGACGATCACCGCGCGGTTCGTCTTGCGCACCGACTCGAGGATCGTGTCGAGGTCGAGCGGGCGCAGCGTGCGCGGGTCTATCACCTCGGCCTCGACGCCGTGCTCGTGGGATAGCGCCCGCGCTGCCTCCTCCGCCACGTGCGCCATTTTCAGCACCCCGACGATCGTCACGTCGCCGCCCTCCCGCCGCACCGCCGCTTCGCCGAAACGCAGCACCCCGTCGCCGTCGCCGTCCTCGGCGACCTCGCCGCGGCTGCCGTAGAGGCTCTCGTGCTCGATGAAGACGACCGGGTTGTCGTCGCGGATCGCCGCCTTCAGCAGCGCCTTGCCGTCGCCCGCAGTCGAGGGGCAGGCGACCAGCAGCCCCGGCACCTGGAGATAAAGCGCCTCGAAGCTGTGCGAGTGGGTCGGCCCGAGCTGGTGGCCGCCGCCGCCCGGCATCCGGATCGTCAGCGGCACCCGGGCCTGGCCGTTGAACATGTAGGGGATCGCCGCCGCGTGGTTGACGATCTGGTCGAGCGCCAAGAGCGAGAAGTTGACGGTCATCAACTCGACGATCGGCCGCAGGCCGGCCATCGCCGCGCCGACCCCGGTACCGACGATCGTGTTCTCGGAGATCGGCGTGTCGCGCACGCGCCGCTCGCCGAACTCCTCCAGCAGCCCTTCGGTCACCTTGAAGGCCCCCTGGAAGACGCCGACGTCCTCGCCCATCACGAAGACCGACTCGTCGCGGCGCATCTCCTCCGCCATCGCGTCGCGCAGCGCCTCCCGCATCCGCAGCGTCGCCATCAGTCGCCGCCCTCCTCGCGCTCGCCGGCCGCCGGCTGCGGCTCCTCGCCCTCGCGCTCGCCGGCTACCTCCGGCTCCGACCCCTCCTGGACGTCGCCGTCCTCAGCTGGATTCGGCCTGGCCTGGGGGCGCGGTCCGTCCGGCTGGCCGGCGTAGGCCGCGCCGGCCTCGGCCAGCTCCCGCGCCGCCTCCGGCATCGCCTGCTCGCGCTCGCCTCGGTGCGGCTCGGGGCTGCGCTCGTCGACCGCGTACCAGGCGGCCTCGCTGTCGAGCACGTAGAGGTTCTCGTAGAGCGTGTCGAGCGGCGGCTCCGGCGAGGAGTCGGCGAACTCGACCGCCGCCACCACCTCCTCCTCGGCCTTGTCGCGCGTCTCCCCCACCTCGCGCTCGCCCAGCACACCCGCCTCGACGCAACGCCGCGCGAAGGCCTCGATCGGGTCTTTCCGCTGCCACTCCTCGACCTCCTCGCGCTCGCGGTAGACCTCTGGGTCGGCGGCGGAATGCCCCCGGTAGCGGTACATCGTGGCCTCCAGCAGAGTCGGACGACGCTCCTCCCGGGCCAGCCGGATCCCCTCGGCGACCGCCTCCCGCACCGCGATCACGTCCATCCCGTCGACCCGCTCGCCGGGCACGCCGTAGCCCTCCGCCTTCTTCGAGAGATCGGTCTGGGCGGAGTGGCGCTCGACCGAGGTCCCCATCCCGTAGAGGTTGTTCTCGACCAGGAAGAGGACCGGCAGGCTCCACAGCGCGGCCAGGTTCATCGTCTCGCCGAAGTTGCCGGTGTTGGAGGCGCCGTCGCCGAACATGCAGACGGTGACGTTGTCTTCTGAGCGGTAGTCGGAGGCAAGCCCGAGGCCGGCGGCGATCGGCAGGCTGCCGCCGACGATCCCGTAGCCGCCCATGAAGCGCCGCTCGCGGTCGAACACGTGCATCGAGCCGCCCCGCCCGCCGCTGGTCCCGTCGACCCGACCGAACAGCTCGGCCATCACCCGCTTCGCGTCGGTGCCGCGGGCGATCGCGTGGCCGTGGGTGCGGTAGGCGCCGATCAGGTAGTCCTCGTCGCGCATCACCGAGGTCGTGCCGACGATCGTCGCCTCCTCGCCGATCCCCAGGTGCAGGAAGCCGCCGGCTTTGGCGCGCTGGTACTGGCGCCCGGCCTCCTCCTCGAAGCGCCGGATCAAAGTCATCCGCGCGAGCAGCTCGTAACACGTGGCGGCGTCGGGCAGATCAGCCATCGAGGCCACCTTAGCTCGCCGCGGAGACCGCCTCCTCGAGCTTGTCGTCTCCCCAGAAGACCTCACCGCCGACGACCAGCGAGGGGACGCCGACCACGCCCAGCTCGGCGGCCCGATCGGTCGCCTCGCGCAGCGCCTTCTTGACGCCGTCGGTGCCCACCGCCTTCGCCAGGGCCTTGGGATGAAGCTCGCAAGCCGCCGCCGCGATCGCCACGTTGTCGGGCTCGCTCAAGTCGCGGCCGGCGGCGAATGCCTGGCGGAAGCCGGCGAGGGCAAAAGAGACGGTGCGCCCGGTTTGCTTGGCGAAGGTCGCGGCACGCATCGCCACCAGCGTGTTGCCCGGCCACGGCTCGGGCCAGACCAGCGGCGGCAACCCGTACTCCGCCGCCCGCCGCTCGACCTCCGCGATCCCCGCGGCTCGCCCCGGCCCGTTCGCCCAGGAGTCGCGACCGAAGCGCTGGAAGAGACCGCCGAGCAGGATCGGCTGCCACTCCGGCTGCTCCAGCCCGGCCTCCGTGAACAGACCGCTGATCCGCTCCGCGCTCAGGTACGCGTAGGGCGAGCCGAGATCGAAGTAGAAGACAGGGGGGAGAGATTGGGGCACGCCCAGACTCTATGTGGGCATGAGAAACCACCTGAGCGAGGTCTTGCATGGTAATTTACATGAACATGAAGAAGCGCATGAAAATCAGCAAGGGCGGGCAGATCTCGATTCCCGCCCCGATCCGCAAGCGCTGGGAGACGGGAACGGTCACCCTCGACGACCAGGGAGACAGGATCGTCATCGCCCCCGCCCCGGACGACCCGATCGCCGCCGCGGCGGGGGCTTTCGCGGGCGAGGGACCGAAGCTCGATTGGGAGAAGATCCGTCGCGAAGAACGCGAAGCCGAAGCGGAAGCGGAAGACCGCAAGTTCGGTCCGTGACCCTGCTCGACGCCAACGCCCTGATCGCCGTCATCCGTGCCGAGCGGGCCATGGAGCAGGTGCTGGCGATCCTTCGCGAGGGGGCGACCGCGATTACGACGGCGAACCTCGCCGAGGTCTACGACTCGGTAGCGCGGCGGACCGGCCTTTCGCATGCCCGGATCGCGGACGTGGTCGAACCGCTGGTCGAGGGCCCGCTGCGACCGATCCCGGTCGATGTCGAGCTTGCGCGCCGTGCGGCGGAAGTCCGAAGCGCGCACTACAACCGCAAACGCCAGCCCCTTTCGCTGGCCGACTGCGTGCTGCTCGCCGCCGCCGGACGAGGCGACAAGATCGCCACCTCCGACTCCGACGTGCTCACCGTCGCCGCCGAGCTGGGCATCGAGACGATCGCGCTGCCGCCCAGCCGCTGAGCCCGATCGGTCGCTCAGGCGTGCGTGGCCCAGCCGTCGACCGCGCGGGCGGCGTCGAGGATCGCCTCGGAGATCGTCGGGTGGGGATGGACGATCCGGGCCAGCTCCTGGTAGCCGCCCTCCAGCGCCATCGTCGCCACCAGCTCGGCGATCATGTCGCAGGCCCGGTTGCCGACCACGTGGGCGCCGAGGATCTCGCCGTACTTTGAGTCGACGACGAGCTTGACGAGGCCGTCCTTGTCGTCGTAGACGGTCGCCGCGCCGACGCCGCCGAGCTTCAGCTTGCCGATCTTGACCTCGTGCCCGGCCTCCTTGGCGGCCGCCTCGGTCAGGCCGACGCTGGCGACCTGCGGGTGGCAGAAGGTGGCGCCGGCGATCAGGTTCTGGTCGACCGGATGGGTCTCGGCGCCGGCCGCGTGCTCGACCGCGACGACGCCCTCCTCGGAGGCCTTGTGGGCGAGCGCCTTGGCGTTGACGAGGTCGCCGATCGCGTAGACCTTCTGGTTGGAGGTGCGGCCGAACTCGTCGACCTTCACCTTCCCGTTCTCCTCCAGCTCGATCCCGGCCTCCTCCAGCCCCAGCCCCTCGACGTCCGGGGCGCGGCCGCCGGCGACGCAGAGGTAGTCGACCTCGGCCGACTCCTCGCCGTAGGTGAACTTGACCGATCCATCGCCGACCTCGACGTTCTCGACCGGCTTGCCGGTGGAGATCGCGATGTTCTGCTTCTTGAAGGCGCGCTCGACGACCCGCGCCATGTCCTTGTCCTCGACCGGAAGGATCTGGTCGAGCATCTCGATCAGCAGGACCTCGGTGCCGAAGCGGCCGTAGGCCGAGGCGATCTCGCAACCCGAGGCGCCGGCGCCGACCACGGCGATCCTCTTCGGCTGCTCCGCCAGCGACCAGGCCCCCCAGGTGTCGAGGACGCGCTCGCCGAACTCGGTGCCCGGGATCGGCAGCGCAACCGAGCCGGTCGCCAGCACGACGGCGGCGGCCTCGTAGACGTCGTCGCCGACCCTGACGTTCCCCTCCGCGGTGAGCGACCCGTCGCCGTCGATCGTCCTCACCTTGTTTTTGTCCCAGAGCATCTTGACGCCGCCGGAGAGCGAGTCCGAGACGGCGGCGCGGCGCTTGCCCAGCGCCTCCCAGTCGATCGAGGCGCCCTTGACCTGGAGCCCCAGCTCGGCGCTGCCCCGTGCCTGGTCGTACAGCTCGGCCGTGTGCAGCACCGTCTTGGCCGGAATGCAGGCGTAGTTGAGGCAGCGCCCTCCCGGCTTGTCGCGCTCCACGACCGCCGTCTTCTTGCCGAGCTGGGCCGCGCGGATCGCGGCGACGTAGCCGCCCGGGCCGCCGCCGATGACGATCACGTCGTAGGAATCGGCCACGGGGGTGAGCCTATAGAAACGCTATCGCTTGAAGACCCTCGGGTTGCAGGCCTGAATGGGGTTGAGGTAGGTGACCCAACACCTGACCCTGAACCGGCGGATCGTGTAGCGGTAGTTGTAGACGAAGCCTTCGCGGGGAAGGGCGGCGTAGACCGTAATCGCGCCGCGGTACAGGTTGGCGCGCCGCAACCACTGCACCTGGCATTTGACCTTCTCGCGGTTGATCCGCCTGCAGGCGATTTCGTGATAGCGACCCCTCGTGAAGCGGCGGCCGAAATCGGCTTCGAGGCCAAGCGCCGCAATTATTTCGGCGTCGAGGCGCGTCACCGGTGGCAGCTCGACTTTGGGAGCCACGACCGGCGGCGCCGGCGCTCCCGATTCGATCGCGGCCGTCCAGCCGGCAACCCACGAGGAGACCCGATCGACGCGCGCCAGGACCTGCGGGGTTCGCGGGTCGCAATCGATCGAGCCCTTGAGGCTGACGACGCCGATCTGCACCGGGGTGCCGTCCGCTCGCCGCGCGATGCCCGGCCCGCCGCTGTCGCCGTTGCAGAGGCTGGCGCCGGGCCCTGCCTCGGATTTCACGCAGAGCTGACTGCCCGTCTCGTATACGGGAAGCAGGCGTCGAAACTTGCGCTGGCAGAGGGCGGGGCTTTGAACGACCGATTGAGCCTGACGGAGAACCGCCGGCAGCCGCGGCGGTTCGAAGTCGGTCAGGCCCCAGCCCGCGACCGCGACCGGCGTCCCGTCCCCAAGCAGCGCTTCGTCGGCCGGAGTCGCAAGCGACAGTGGCGGCGCCGCGACCGGCGCGGCGAGCACCAGCAGCGCGGCGTCGTTGAGGAAGCGCGAAGGCTCGTATTCGGGGAAGACGAGAACCTGCGAGACCTGGGAAACGCGTTCCGGGGTTGCTTCTTTGAGGTTCCCGACGCCGGTCAGGACCGCGAAGTTCGAGGCCAGCGCGACCTTTCCGGTGCCGGTCAGCACGCAATGCGCCGCGGTCAGAATCAGCCGCGGCGCTACGACCGTGCCGCCGCAGCTGAAGGTGTCGACGGGACCTCGGTAGCGGATGTAGGCGAGCCACGGGTAGGAGGCGATCGAGGCGGTTTCTCCGCCGACGATCGATGCCCGGGCGCTGCCCTCGACCCGGCGGGTGTTGTCGGTCGGGGACGAGGCAAGACCGCGCCCCTGGGCGGGTCCGAGCAGGAGGATCGCCAACGAGGCGAGCGCGATGAGGACAGTGCGCCCCCTCGAAGGAACTGCGATAAGTCGACCGATCTCGCGCACCCGGCGAGGCATCTTATTGACCTCACGGCGCAATCGGCGCGGCGGCCTACTTCCCACCGATGCGGCAGGGATCAGCCCTGCTCCTCGCGCTCGGCCTTCCGCTGACCCGGCATCCGATTCGCCAGCCTGCTCATCGGCTCGACCGCGCCGCGCAGGGTCTCGACGCTGCTTTCCAGCTCCTGCAGGGCGGTCACGATCTTCTCCATCAGGGCAGTGAGGCGCTCGATTCCGTCGTCGAGGCGGCCCATCGTCTCCGGCAGCTGCGCCAGATGACGTTGGACCTCGACCAGCACCGGCATCGCCTCCTCGATCGAGGCCATGCGGCGGTCCATCGTCACCAGGGTCTGCGTATCCGCGGAGACCTGCCGCAGCGCCTCGGCCACCTCCGGCAGAGCGGCGGTGTAGGTCGCCATCTTCCGCGTGTTCTCGACGATCTCCGGAATCATCCGCAGCGCTCCGAGCACGTCCGATGGCAGCGCCGAGAGGCGATCGAACGACGGCAGCGGCAACCGGGCGGGCGGGCTCATCTGCGAGGGGCCCGCGTCGGCATCTGGATCCGGGCCATCGCCTTCACCATGAAGTAGAAGAAGGTACCCGAGACAGCGAGGAGCCCAAGCGTGGCGGCCACCTGAGCGACGCTGGCCGCCTGCACGGCGAGGCCGAAGACGGCGCTGAAGATGAGGAAGGCGAGGATCAGCTGGAAGCCGAGCACCGCCCAGTAGCGGGCGCGCCACAGGCCCCAGGCCATCATCCCCGTCACCAGCGCCGGACCCAGCACCTGGGTCAGCTCCGCCGGCTCGCCGTCGACCTCGACCCCGGTCGCGTAGCCGAGCACGATCGAGGCGGCGATCAGTCCCGAGAGCACGGAGCCGATCGTGACGACCAGCGGCCGCTCCCCCTCGGCCAGCGGCTCCAGCGTCTCGCGGACTTCGCGGTTGCGCTGCTCGGCGCGGGCGTAGCCGCGCTCCATCCGCTCGCGCGGGCTCGGCCCGGCGCCGCGCTCCTTGCGCTTGCGCTTCCCCTCAGCCACCCGGGGCCGCCTCCCCGGCGACCGACAGCGCCCGGCGCAGCCCGGCGGCGGCGCCGGCGGCGTCCTCGGCGTCGCGGATCGCCCGCACGACGCCGAGCCGGCGGGCGCCGGCCGCGACGACCCGGTCCACGTTGGCGAGGTCGATGCCGCCGATCGCGAAGAAGGGATGCGGAGCCGCAGCGGCGGCGTGCTCGACGAGCCCGAGACCGACCCCGGGCCGGCCCTCTTTGGTCGGCGTCTCCCAGATAGGCCCAACGCTGACGTAGTCGACGGGGGCTGCCGCGCTCGCCGCCAATTGCTCTTCGGTGTGCGTCGAGAGGCCGACGATCGCCTCCGGCCCGAGGATCTCCCGCGCCTCCTCCGCTGGCATGTCGTCCTGGCCGAGGTGAACCCCGTCGGCGTTGCAGGACCGCGCCAGGTAGGGATCGTCGTTGACGATGAAGAGGGCGCTGTAGGTGTCGCAGAGACGGCGGTAGGTCGAGGCCGCGCGCTCGATCTGCTCGCGGTCCAGCTCCTTCTCGCGCAGCTGGACGATGTCCACCCCGCCGCCGAGCGCCGCCTGCAGCAGCGCCTCCGGACTCTCGCCCCGCGGCTGCGCCTCGCAGACGAAGTAGAGGCGGGCGGTCCGCAGCCGCTCGCGGCGCAGCGGACCGTGGGCCTCCGGGGGTGCCAGGCTCATGCGCCGATTATCATCGATCGACAACGGGAGTCCGTAAGCCACGGGCTGAGAGGGCGGCTAAGGCGCCGCCGACCGTATGGACCTGATCCGGGTAATGCCGGCGGAGGCAAAAGCGTGAGTGGAAAGCATTACGACGCGGTGGTCGTCGGAGGGGGTGTCATCGGCCTCTCCTGCGCCTGGCGCCTGGCGCAGCGCGGCGCCCGGGTCGCTGTGCTCGATGCCTCCGATCCTCCTGACGGCGCGACCCGAGTCGCCGCCGGGATGCTGGCGCCGGTCGGCGAGCTGACCTTCGGCGAGCCGCGCCTGCTGGAGCTGACCCTGGCGGCGGCCGAGCTGTACCCCGACTTCGTCGCCGAGCTGGAGGCGGCGTCCGGCAACTCGACCGGCTACGCGCGCCACGGCGCCCTCCACGTCGCGCTCGACCGCGACGAGGCGGGGGAGCTGCAACGAATCCACGAGCTGCAGCGCTCACTCGGCCTCGAGGCCGAGTGGCTGCCGCCGGGTCGCTGCCGCGAGCTGGAGCCCGGCCTGACTCCCTCCTTCCACGGCGGCGTGCACGCGCCGGGTGAGGCGGCGGTCGACCCGCGCGCTCTGGTCGCCGCCCTGAGGCGAGCGCTCGAGGCCGAAGGGGTGGAGCTGCTGTTCGGAACCGAGGCTGCGGAGGCGGTGCTGGAGGACGGGCGGCTGACGGGCGTGCGGACTGGCGAGGGCCGCGAGCTGCGAGCCGCGGCGACGATCCTCGCCGCGGGCGCCTGGTCGGGGCAGGCCGGCTGGCTGCCGGAGGAGGCGCGGCCGCCGGTGCGGCCGGTCAAGGGGCAGATCCTCGAGCTGCGAACCCGCGACGGATCGGCCCCGTGCGAGCGGATCGTCGCCTCGGAGCGGATCTATCTGGTGCCGCGGCCGGACGGGCGCCTGATCGCCGGCGCCACCGTGGAGGAGCAGGGCTTCGACACCGCGGTCACGGCGGGAGGTGTGCACGAGCTGCTGCGCGAGGCCTACCGGTTGCTGCCCGCGGTGGCGGAGATGGAGCTGGTCGAGGCGATGGCCGGTCTGCGGCCGGCGACGCCGGACAACCTGCCGCTGGTCGGCCCGGCGCCGCTCGACGGCCTCCTCTGGGCGACCGGCCACTTCCGCAACGGGATCCTGCTGGCGCCGCTCTCGGCGAAGGCGCTGGCTGACCGGCTCGAGGGGGCGCCGGTATGAGGATCGAGCTGAACGGCAGGCCGCGCGAGCTGCCCGCCGGCGCGACCCTGGCCGACGCGGTCCGCGAGAGCGGCGCCGGGGCGGAGGCGCGGGGCGTCGCCGTCGCCCTCGACGGCGAGGTCGTGCCACGCGCCCGGTGGGGCTCGACCGCTCTCGCCAACGGGCAGAAGGTCGAGGTGCTGGCCGCGATCCAGGGCGGCGCCGAGACCTGGGAGCTCGGCGGCCGCCAGTGGTCCTCGCGGCTGATCGCCGGCACCGGCGGCTTCCGCTCGCTGGAGCAGATGGAGGAGGCGCTGACCGCCTCGGGAGCCGAGATCGTCACCGTCGCCCTGCGCCGGATCGACCCCGCGGCCAAGGGCTCGGTGCTCGACGTCCTCGACCGGCTCGGCCTCTTCGCCCTGCCCAACACGGCCGGCTGCTTCACCGCCCGCGACGCCGTCCGCACCGCCCGCCTCGCCCGCGAGGCGTTCGAGACCGACTGGATCAAGCTGGAGGTGATCGGCGACGACCGCACCCTCTACCCCGACGCCGTCGAGCTCCTTGCCGCCGCGGAGACGCTGGTCGCCGAGGGCTTTACCGTCCTCCCCTACACCAACGACGACCCGATCCTCGCCCGCCGCCTCGAAGAGAGCGGCTGCGCCGCGGTGATGCCGCTCGGCTCGCCGATCGGCTCCGGCGCCGGCCTCCGCAACCCCTACAACCTCGCGATCGTCGCCGAGCGCGCGTCGGTCCCGGTCGTTCTCGACGCCGGCATCGGCACCGCCTCCGACGCCGCTCTGGCGATGGAGCTGGGCTGCGACGCCGTGATGGCAGCGAGCTCGATCTTCGGCGCCGCCGACCCGGCGGCGATGGCCAGGGCACTGCGCCAGGGGGTCGAGGCTGGGCTAGCCGCCCGCCGCGCCGGCCGCATCCCCCGCCGCACCCACGCCGAGGCATCGACGCCCGAGGAGGGCCTGCCCGAGCTTTCCTGATCGGACTACCATTGGCCGCGCGCCCCTGTAGCTCAGTTGGTTAGAGCGGCGGCCTTTTAAGCCGCGCGGCGCGGGTTCGAATCCCGCCGGGGGCACTCTTTTCTTGCCGCTCGCCTACTCGGGCGGCAGCGGGAAGCACAGCTGCGAGCTCGAGGTTCGGATCGGCTCCTCACCGCTCTTGGCGAGCCGCTCGTTGCTCCTGGTCTGTATCTCGTCGGTCTCTTCGAACGTCTGCCTGTGCAGGTCGACCAGTTCGTTCCAGCCCTGAGCGTCCAACGACAGGGGGATTCGCGTCATGTGGTGATCCGGGTTGTCTTCGATGGTGCCGGCCTCGAAGCCCTGCTGGAGATCGCCCATCACCTTCTGAACCACCTGCCCGTTGAAGGCGCGTCGCGCCGGCAGTGTCATCCGCTCCATTTCCTCGACGTCGATCACCGGGCGTGAGGTGGCCCGGTAGAAGTGCTCGACCGCGCCACGGCGGGGCCTCGTCTCCACCGCTTCGGCGCAGCCGTACTTGACGAGCTGCTTCACGTGATGGCTGATGTCGCCCACGGGAGCGAGCAGCTCTCGCGACATCTCGACCGGACTCGCTTTCGTGCGTTCGGTGAGGTAGGTGAGGATTTCGACGCGCAGCTGATGAGAGAGCGCTTTGTGCAGCTCCAGCTGTGACTCAGGTACCTGCCTCGTCTTCTGTTTTCGCGTCGTCGGCATGTCTCTCTCGTTCCTCCGGGGTGGTTGAGCAGTAGATCGTATTTCTTCCAACAGAAA
>DASVWY010000187.1:0-3164 GCA_036392975.1 Solirubrobacterales bacterium
TGGTCGAGGAGGAGCGCCCCGGCCGCTTCGACCCGGAGGCGGCGAAGCGGCTGGGCGTGCGGGAAGGGCCCGCTTTCGCGGCACTGCAGCGCGGCGAGCCGGTGGCGGGAACGATGGGGCCGGTCCACCCCCCCGACGTGATGGGGCCCGCCCGCCCCGGTCGCAGCCTGGTCATCACCGGCGACACGGCGCCGTGCCGGGCAACCGTCGAGGCCGCCCGCGGCGCCGAGTTGCTCGTCCACGACGCCAGCTTCGCCGAGGAGGAGGCCCAGCGCGCCGCCGACACCGGTCACTCGACCGTCGGCCAAGCCGCCGCCGTCGCCCGCGAGGCCGAGGTGAAGATGCTGGCCCTCGTCCACATCTCCTCTCGCTACCACGTAGGCAAGGTCCTGGAGGAGGCCCAAGAGGTCTTCGAACCGTCGATCGCCCCCAGGGATTTCGACAAGATCGACATCCCCTTCCCGGAGCGAGGCGAACCCAAGCTCGTCCAAAATGGAGCGCGCGAGAGAGACGCATCTGGGATCGACTCGCCGGCGCCTCCCCCCAGCACCGTGGAGTGATCCTTGCCCGAAGGGCACCAGATTCCACCGCCTTCGGCGGTGGTAGGCGCCGCCGAGGCGATCCCAGATGCGTCCCCCTGCAGTGCTACGCTGCCACCGTCCTTTAACCCGGTCCCGCGAGGCCAGGAAGGAGCAACCTGAGTGAGCGAGAAGGTCGTGCTCGAGCGCGACGATCTGAGGCGAACGCTGCGGCGGATCGCCCACGAGATCGCCGAGAAGAACCCGGTTCCGGACAGCTTGGCGATCGTCGGCATCCACACCCGTGGTGCCTTCCTCGCTCGCCGCCTCCACGCCCTGCTGGGGGAGATGACCGAGAGCGAGCTGCCGATCGGCGACCTCGATATCTCCTTCTACCGCGACGACGTCGGCGCCAAAGGCCCCAGCTCGCAGCCGGTCGTCCACGCCTCCCATGTCGACTTCGATCTCAGCGAGCGGACCGTGGTCCTGGTCGACGACGTCCTCTTCACCGGCCGCACGGTTCGCGCCGCGATCGAGGCCCTCTTCGACTACGGCCGCCCGCAGCGGGTTCAGCTCGCGGTCCTCTGCGACCGCGGCCACCGCGAGCTGCCGATCCGCCCCGACTACGTCGGCAAGAACCTGCCGACGGCGCGCGGCGAGCGGGTCAACGTCCGCCTGGAGGAGCTGGACGAGGTCGACGAGGTGACGATCTCCGAGCCGTGCGCGGCGGAGGCGATCGCATGAGGCACCTGCTCGGGATCGACCAGCTCTCCCGCGATGAGATCGAGGCGATCCTCGAGCGGGCCGAGAGCTTCGCCGAGGTCGGCCGGCGCGACATCAAGAAGGTGCCGACGCTGCGCGGCCGCACCGTGGTCAGCCTCTTCTACGAGGCGAGCACGCGCACGTCCTCGTCATTCGAGCTGGCGGCCAAGCGGCTCTCCGCCGACCTCGTCTCGATCAAGGGCGGCGGCTCGGCGGTCGACAAGGGCGAGTCGCTGAAGGACACGGTGGCGACGCTCTCCGCCTATGACCCCGCCGCGATCGTCATCCGCCACCCCTACGCGGGCGCCGCCCAGATGGTCGCCGGCTGGGCCGAGGCCGCGGTCATCAACGCCGGCGATGGCAAGCACGAGCACCCGAGCCAGGCGCTCCTCGACCTCTTTACGCTGCGACAGCGGCTCGGCTCGCTGGAGGGCAAGCGGATCTGGATCGTCGGCGACGTCCTCCACAGCCGCGTGGCGCGCTCCAACCTCGCTGCTTTCCAGGCGATGGGCGCGGAGGTGACCGTCTGCGGTCCGCCGACCCTGATTCCGCGCGGGATCGAGTCGCTCGGCTGCGAGGTGTCGCACTCCCTTGACGGCTTGGAGAAGGCCGACGTCGTCTACGCGCTGCGGATGCAGAAAGAGCGAATGACCGAGAGCTTCGTTCCCTCGCTGCGGGAGTACGCCGCGCACTTCCAGATCGATACCCGCCGCCTCGGCCCGCGCCAGCTGCTGATGCACCCAGGCCCCGTCAACCGCGGCGTCGAGCTCTCCGGCGACGCTGTCGACTCGCCGCAGTCGCTGATCACCGAGCAGGTCGCCGCCGGGCTGATCGTGCGAATGGCGATCCTCTACGAGTTGCTCGCCGCCCGCGGTAGGCCCGCCCCAGCCGAGGGCGAGGGCGCCACGCAACCCACCCCGATAGGGCAGCCGGCGTGAGCCTCGCCGCGGCGCTCGACATGCGCTCCGGCGAGGGCGCGGATCTGATCCTGCGCGGGGCGCGGGCGCTCGACCCGGTCGCCGGCATCGACGGCCCCCACGACGTCGTCATCCGCGACGGCAGGATCGCCGAGCTGGCGCCGCCGGGCGCCGCCGAGGCGGCCGGAGCGGAGGAGGTCGACGCCGGCGGCCTGCACGCCTTCCCCGCCTTCTTCGACCCCCACGTCCACCTGCGCACGCCCGGCCAGGAGCACAAGGAGGACATCGAGACCGGCACCCGCGCCGCGGCCGCCGGCGGCTACTGCGGCGTGCTGGCGATGGCCAACACCGAGCCGCCGGTCTCTACCCCCGCCGACGTCGAGGCCCTGCGCGAGGCCGCCCGCGAGCATGCCAGCGTCCCGGTCGGTTTCCTCGCCACCGTCACCCGCGGGATGGAGGGCGGGGAGTTGACCGAGATGGCGGCCCTGCGCGACGCCGGCGCGGTGGGCTTCAGCGACGACGGCCTACCGCTGCGGAGCGCCCGCGTCCTGCGCCGGGCGCTCCAGTACCAGCGCCTCTGCGGCGGCACGATCGCCCTCCACGAGGAGGACCCGGAGCTCTCGGGCGCCGGTGTCATGCACGAGGGGCCGGTCTCGGCCGCGCTCGGCCTGGCCGGCATCCCCTCGGTCTCGGAGTCGACGATGATCGCCCGCGACGCCGCCCTCGCCGCCTACGAGGACGGTCGCATCCACGTCCAGCACCTGTCCGCCGCGGAGTCGGTCGACGCGGTCCGCGCCGCCAAGGGGGCCGGCGTCGCGATCAGCTGCGAGGCCAGCCCGCACCACCTCTGCCTCACCGACGAGGAGGTCCGCAGCCTCGACCCGACCCGCTTCAAGATGAACCCGCCCCTGCGCGAGGAGGGCGACCGCCAGGCCCTGATCGAGGGCCTGCGCGACGGCACGATCGA
>DASVWY010000188.1:0-2377 GCA_036392975.1 Solirubrobacterales bacterium
CCCGCCCCCGCCGCCGGACGCGGGCCCTGCACTCACGAAGCGGGGTTGGCGGGTTCGACTCCCGCCGGGGGCGCTAAGCTTGTATCTCGTGAGTGCAGGGCGTCGTCGTTCGACGGCAACCCCGATTCTTGAAGACGGCCCTTCGGGGCCGTCTTCATTTCTAGTCCGCGAGGACCGAGATGGTGCGGCCCTTGCGAGAGGGCTTGAACTCGACGACCCCTTCGCGCGTCGCGAAGATGGTGTGGTCGCGGCCGAGGCCGGTACCGTCGCCAGGCCAAAAGCGCGTGCCGCGCTGACGGACGATGATCTCGCCGCCGGAGACCTTCTGGCCGGCGAAGACCTTGACCCAGAGCATGTTCGGGTTCGATTCGCGACCGTTGCGGCTGGAGCCGAGTCCTTTCTTATGAGCCATCGTCGTCCTTTTTAGCAGCCGCTTTGGGTTTGTCTTCGGCTTTCGATTTCGCCGCCGCTTTGCGGGCGCCGAGTTTCAGCTCGGTCACCTCGAGCCTGGTCAGCTCGGAGCGGTGGCCGGCGCGGCGACGGTAGCCCTTCTTCGGCTTGTATTTGAAGACCTTGATCTTCGGCCCGCGCAGGTGCTCGGCGACGGTCGCCTCCACCTTCACCTTCTCCAGCTCCTTCGGCTCGGCGACGACCTCCTTATCGCGGAACATGACCGCGCGCAGGGCGACCTTGTCGCCCTCTTTGGCGCTGAGCCGGTCGACGAGCAGCGAAGTGCCCTTCTCGACCCGGTACTGCTTGCCACCGCTCTCTATGACCGCGTAGGTGCTCATCTGGCGGCGGCGGATTCTAGAGCCTCCGCGTCGGCGCCGTTGCTCCCCGCATCGCCAAGCAGCGAGGCGACCGCCGCCGCCCGCTCCACCTGCTCGATCCGCACCATCTTGCGCTTGCCCACGAAGGGGCCGCCGCCGGTGACGCTGACGATGTAGGAGTCGATCCGGGCGACCGCGTCGTCGGCGTTATACATGTGCGGCTCCTCGATCGTCACCAGCACCTCCTCGCCGACCTTGAACGGCAATGCCCGCTCCTCGATCTCGGCTCGCGTCCCGGACTCGACCAGCTCGAAGGTGTCGATCGCCAGCGCGTCGCCGCCCTCGAAGTGGAACTGCTTGCCGGTTTCCTCCTCCAGCTCGGTCAGGCCGCTGTCGGAGCCGATCAGCTGCGCCGCGACCTTGGGGCTGACCCGCAGCAGGTAGGCCTCCCCCTCGCCGCCGGCGATCTCGCGCATGTGGCGCAGGCCGTCGAGCGCCACCGTCTCCGCCGAGAGGACGACGCCCTCGCCGGCGCAGGTCGGGCAGGGCGCGGTGAGGATCTCGCGCACGCCGTCGGTGATGTTCTGGCGGGTCATCTCGACCAGGCCCAGCGGCGAGACCTCGACCACGTAGCTCTTCGACTTGTCGGCGTCGAGCGCTTTGCGCAGCGTTTTCAGGACTTTGTCGCGGTTTTTCGCCCGCGCCATGTCGATGAAGTCGATCACGATGATGCCGCCGATGTCGCGCAGCCGCAGCTGCCGCACGACCTCGTCGGCGGCCTCGGTGTTGACCTTCGTGATCGTTTCCTCGAGGCCGCCTTTGCCGCGGCCCGTGAAGGAGCCGCTGTTGACGTCGATCACCGTCAACGCCTCGGCGTAGTCGATGATCAGGTAGCCGCCGCCGGGCAGGTCGACGCGCCGGTCGAGGGTCGACTCGATCTCCTTGTCGACGCCCCATTTCTCCAGCAGCGGCTTCTTGTCCTCGTAGGCCTCGACTTTCTCCACCAGCTCCGGAGCGGTGCGCTGGAAGAAGCCGGTCACCCGCTCCAGCTGCTTGGGCGAGTCGATGATCGCTTTTTCGAAGTCGACCAGGAAGACGTCGCGCAAGACCCGCACGGGCAGGTCGGCCTCCTGGAAGACCAGGCCGGGGGCCTTGGTCTTCTCGGTGCGCCGCTCCAGCACCTCATAGAGCCGGTGCAGGTACCCGATCTCCCGCACGAAGTCCGATTTTTTGGCTCCGTGCGCGGCGGTGCGGACGATCAGGCCGCCGGGCCCTTTGTAGGTGCGGTCGACCATCTTGCGCAGGCGGTCGCGCTCGGAGGTCGAGAGCCGCCGGCTGACGCCGACGCCGCTCCCCTGCGGCGCGTAGACGAGGTAGCGGCCGGCGATCGAGATGTTCATCGAAACCCGCGCACCCTTCGACTTCAGCGGGTCCTTGACGACCTGGACCATGATCTCCTGCCCCGGCTTAATCAGATCGCCGATGCGGGGGCCTTTGCCGCGCCCCCGCCGTGGCGCCTGCTCGCCGCTTGGCAGCACGATCTCGTCGACGTGCAGGAAGCCGTTGCGCTCGAGGCCGATGTCGACGAAGGCGGCCTCCATGCCGGG
>DASVWY010000189.1:0-6683 GCA_036392975.1 Solirubrobacterales bacterium
GAAGACGCCGAGGAAGGGGACGAGGATGAGCAGGATCGTCCACGCGGCCTTGCCCCACCCCGAGACGGTGTGGTCGCCGAAGAGATCGCCGATGACCGTCACCAGGACCCAGATCCAGGCGATGAACAGGAAGATCTCGAGGACCGTCAGCAGAGCAGCCCCGAGGGTGAACTCCGCGAACGGGATCACCGGCGCGCCTCATCGGCGGTCCAGTTCATCGTCAACTGGTAGATGATCACGGTGTCGATAATGATCATCAGGAACGCCCAGAGCGGGGCGGCCGGGAACCAGACGATCTGAGCGATCGCGTTCACGGCGACGAAGAAAATCCCCGCCACGCGGGCCGCCGTGTTACCCATGATCAGCCCGAGCCCGGTCAACGCGACGATCGAGCCGAGGATGAGGTGTATCCAGCCCCACGTGGTGATGTCGAAGATCAGCGCGCCTTGCCCGCCGACCACGACGATTTCGTCATTGACGATCGCCGCCAGCCCCCACAGCGCATCCAGGGAGCCGAGGATGAACATCATCACGCCGGCGAACGCGATCCAGCCTGAGTACTCGCCCCCGGCTGCGGGACGCGAAGCTCGACCAGCCTCCATAGTGACCCTCCTTTTCGCCAGGATTTTGGCCCGGCGGTAGTTGCGACAAACCCTCCGAGACAACGAACCTCGGCTGGCCATCCAGCCAAAGGTATAGCCCGGGCAGGGGCAGGGCAACCCTTGATCGACCCTTCTCTCCCGAGCAGGCATTTCTCGCAAGGAGGATGGCGAAGGGGCTTCATCGGCCGGCTACCATGGCGCTGTGAGCAGCCAGCGAGTTCCTGGTGGGGTGGTGCACCCGCTACCGGCAGACCTGCGCGAGGCGTTGATGGTCAACACCACGGCACTCGATGCCTGGAAGGACATCACGCCCTTGGCGCGCAACGAGTTCATCTGCTGGGTCGAGGACGCCAAGCAGCAGACGACCAGAGAACGCCGCATTCGCCGCGCACAGGAAGAGCTGGAGGATGGTCGGCGCCGGCCCTGCTGCTGGCCGGGGTGCAAGCACCGCGACCGCGCCGCCAGGTAGCGGCTGGCGGTCCCTGGCGCCGCCCCGAGGGCTAATCGGGAGTCGCGCTGGGATCCACGCCCAACGTCGCTCTTCCCGTGAAGCCGTCCCGGGCGAGGCTGCTGCCAGCCCGCGCTAAGGCGAGGACCGAGCTCGAGCCGCCCTGTTCTCGGAAGATGGCGTCCGCGTTGCGCGAGGTGATCCCGGCCGTATTGCGGTTGTAGGGGGTGAGCGCGAAGGCCTCCGCGTCGTGGCGATCGGAGGTGAACAGCTGGCCGGTGTGCGCGACGTGACCGCCGGAGTAAGTGCCGTCACTCTGCCGCCCGTCGATGTGGACCTTGAGGTGGATGTGCGTCGTCCGCCCCGGGTACTGACCCGGGTAGATGGTCGCGAACTCTGCCAGGCCGTTCGCGTCGGTCAGCTGGATCCCACGCAGGTAGGTTTCGCCCTCGCTGCCCTCCGTCGGCTCGCCCGAGTAGACGCCAAGCGCGTCGCAGTGCCAGATGTCGACGGCTGCATCGCGGATCGGCTCGCAGGTATTCGAGTCGATGACGGTGAGCGCGAGCGCGAGCGGCACGCCGGGGCGGTTCTCGACGATGTCCCGTCGAACCTGCGCCAGGTCGATGTAGAAGGGGCCTTCCTCCTGCTCGGGCGTCAGTACGCAGTCGGGCTTAGGCGGGGCCTCTTTTGCCACGGATCGGGTCGCCTGGTCCTCCTCGGCGCCGCAGGCGTAGAGGGCAACGCTCGCCAGCGCCCCTGCCGATAGCGCCACCATCTCGCGGCGCCGCATCGGCACCTGAATGCCGGTGGGGGGTCGGCGGTCGTCCGCCGAACCCTCCTCACCCGCGCTCGGGCGATCGCTCATCGGCTTCCTTCCCACTTGGTCGGCATAAAGGAGCCAGTCGTTCTTATCAATCGGAAAGCTGTCGCGCAATTACCCGAGCGATCCGCCGCCCGTCGATGCGCATAAGCGCAGCTGCCCGCTGCTTCACGGCCACGGGTTACTGCCGCAGCGACGATAGATCGACCGCTTACGTCTTTGACGGCGTCATTGGCGCCCGTCTGTACCGACTCACTTCGATTGTCCGCGGGCGAGCGCCTCTAGGCTGAGGGGACGATGCCGACGGCCGACGACTCTCCGAAGGTCATCTCGAAGAAGCAGTACGAGAAGGAGCTGGCGCGCTTGCAGGAGGAGCTGGTGCGGCTGCAGGAATGGATCGTCCACGCCGGGCTGCGGGTCGCGGTCCTCTTCGAGGGTCGCGACACCGCGGGCAAGGGCGGGGTGATCAAGCGGATCGCCGAGAGGACGAACCCGCGGGTGGTGCGGACGGTCGCCCTCGGGACCCCGACCGAGCGGGAGAAAACCCAGTGGTACTTCCAGCGCTACGTCGACCAGCTGCCGGCGGCGGGGGAGATGGTCCTCTTCGACCGCAGCTGGTACAACCGCGCCGGCGTCGAGCGGGTGATGGGCTTCGCCACCGAGGATGAGTGCCGGGAGTTCATGCGCTCGGCGCCGGAGTTCGAGCGAATGCTGATGCGCTCCGGGCTGATCCTGGTCAAGTACTGGCTCTCGATCTCAGACGAGGAGCAGGAGCGGCGCTTTATGGCCCGGATCGAGGACCGGACCAAGCAGTGGAAGCTGAGCCCGATGGATCTCCACTCGCGGTCCCGGTGGCTGGACTACTCGCGGGCAAAGGACGAGATGTTCGCCCACACCGACACCGAGGACTCGCCCTGGTTCGTGGTCGAGGCCGACGACAAGCGCACCGCCCGCCTCAACCTGATCAGCCACCTGCTCGAACGGATCCCCTACGAGCCGGTGCCGGCGGAGAAGATGGAGCTGCCTCCGCGCCAGGAGCGGCCCTACGTGCGGCCGCCGCTCGAGACCCAGACCTTCGTGCCGACGCGCTACCTGGTGCAGTAGCGGGTCGGCGCGGACTAGGATTTTTCGCCTTGCCGCAGCCGATCCGAATCTCTTTTTCACTCGCCCTCCTCGCCTCCATTGCGATGCTGTTCGCCGGGCACCGCGCCGGTGGCGCTGCGCCGGCCTGCTCGGTTCCGCCGGAGGCCCCGTCGCTCGAGCTCGTCTACCGCGGAATCAGGTCCCTCCCGGTCAAGACGACGCTGTTACGGCAGGACCCGCCCGCCGTCTCGACGAATGGCTGACGAAGGCGCGGACCGGCCTTCCCGCGATACGACGGCCGTGCGCGCGGTCGTGCGCGGCCAGGTGCAGGGGGTCGGGTATCGCGAAGCTGTGCTGCGGTGCGCGCGTGGGCTCGAGGTGATGGGCTGGGTGCGGAACGGCGACGACCGCACGGTGCTCGTCCATGCCGAGGGGCCCGGGGGCGCGGTGGAGGAGCTGACGGCCTTCCTCGGCGAGGGGCCGCCGGCTGCGCGGGTGGCCGGGGTGGAGGTCGAGCAGGTGCGGGTCGAGGGACACGAGCAGTTTGCGGTGCGCGGCGTCAGCGCCGGCGTCTTCGTCGTCCAGGAGCACGCGGCGACCGCCCGTCACTTCGACCTTCGCCTGGAGGTCGAGGGGGCGATGCGCTCCTGGGCGGTCCCGAAGGGCCCCTCGATGGATCCCGCGGTCAAACGCCTCGCAATCGAGGTCGCCGATCACTCGATCTCCTACAACGACTTCGAGGGCGCGGTCGACGGCGGTCACGTGATCGTCTGGGATCGCGGCAGCTACGAGCAGGGCGGCCGGGTGGCGTGGCCGCAGGCGCTCGAGCGCGGCCACGCCGTGTTCGTACTGCACGGAGAGAAGCTGCGCGGGGGCTTCGCCCTGCAGCGCACCCGAGCCGGCGAGAAGCCCCAGTGGCTGCTGATCAAGCGTCGCGACGAGCAGGCGCGGCCCGGTTCCGACGTGGTCGCCGAGTCGCCGCGGTCCGTCCTCAGCGACCGCACGCTCGACGAGCTGCGCGGTGCGGCGCGATGAGTCCGACGCTCGACGAGCTGAGGGTTCGCGACAGCCCGCAGGCCTGGCGTGAATGCGGGTTCCGGGTCGAGGGCGATCTATGCGTCGTCGGGGAGACCACGATTCGGCTGGTGGCCGACGGGCCGGGCAAGGGTCTCGCGAGCTGGTCGCTGCGAGACATCGAGTCGACCGAGCTGGACGGGCTGCCGACCGAGCGCTCGGATCGGCCGCCGCCGGACGGGCGACCGGCGCACCCCAACGGCGTCTCCGGGCTCGACCACGTGGTCGCGATCAGCTCCGACCTCGACCGCACCGTCGTCGCGCTTCAGGGCGCCGGCCTCGACCTGCGCCGGGTCCGCGAGGAGCCGACCCCGGCGGGCGCTCCCCGCCAGGCCTTCTTCCGCCTCGGCGGCGTCATCCTCGAGGTCGTGCAGGCTCCCGACGAGGCGGTCGAGCGGACCGGGGGAGACCGGCCCGCCTTCTTCTGGGGCCTCGCTTTTGTCGCTCCTGACCTCGATTCGACCGTGGCCGGCCTCGGCGAGCGCGTCAGCGAGATCCGGCAGGCCGTCCAACCGGGACGCCGCATCGCCACCCTGCGCCGTTCGGCCGGCCTCGCGCTGCCCGTCGCCCTGATGACGCCGCCGTAGGCCCCGTCGCCGCCCGCCGTGGCGCTACTTGTAGATGGCGATCGGCAGGATCACCGCGCCCGGGGCGTGGAGCTCCGTTTGCTCCTTCAGTTTGGCGAGGAAGCAGGCACGGCCCTCGATCAGCCGGGAGCGCGACGGGCTTTCTCTTCGTTCGGCGCCGGTGCGTCGGGTCGTGCAGTTATGGCTGACGTGCTCGATCAGGAAGTTGGAGGCCTGTTCGAGCGGGCTTCGCCAGATCTCTCGGGTGGCGAAGTCGGTGTACTCCGGACATTTCCTGTCCCTGTCGCGGCAGGGGATCCCCGTTTTGTGCCGGAACACGCGGATGACCTTGCCGAAGACCACCAGTCTGCCGCCGGTGTACTGGTCGCGCCCTTTTTCCAACAGGCTCCGCTCCTGGGTGAGGTTGCTGTAGCGCATCGGCAACAGCACCTTCAACGGGATCTCGTCGCCCTCGGTTCGCGGGGCGACGGCGAAGGTGATTCGCGGGTCGGGACCGACCTGGCGGGCGAACGATTCAGCCTTCCGGCGCTGCTCCGCGGCCCGTTCGGCGCCGACCGCGTTGCCGGCGGCCTGCGGGAACAGGGCGGCCAGGGTCGCGGACTGCCGAACCACGACGTAGGGGCGGATGTAGCCCGGGCTGAGCAGGTCGTGGGTGACGAAGCGGACCAGCATCCCTTCCCGGACCTTCTTCAGGTTTTTCAGGTTCTCGGGGTCGGTGAGTTCGATCGAGTGGAAGTTGACGCCGTGGGACTCGTTCTGCGCGAGGGCGTGGAGCAGCAGCCCCAGCAGGCTCGCCTCGGTTCGGGTGACGGTGCTGTCGGCCAGGGATTCACGCTGGGAAGAGGCGCCGACGGTGAAACCGCCACCCGATCCACCGGCGTTCACCGAGGCGATTTCCTTCGAGATCCGGTGCACCGCCCCGACCTGCCCCCCTTCCAGCTCGGCGAGGAAGTCGAGGATCCGGGTGCTGTCGAGGTAGAGGAATTCGACCGGCGGCAGCGGCGCCTCGAACGGCTGCGCCGCCGTCGACTCGCGCCTGTCCTGGAGCAGCATCACGGCGATGACGGCCAGGAGGCCGACGACGACCAAACAAGCACCCACGAAAGCCTTCTTCAAGTCGATCGCGGGATTCTCTCCGCAAAGGCCACACCGGTCAAGGAATCCCTACTTCTTTGACGATCGCTAGGAGTCCGCCTCCCGCTGGGCGGCCGCCAGCTCGCGTCGCACGATCTCGGTCTGGTTCGGGATCTCGAGTCGCTGTTCGAGCACTGGAATCGCGTCCTCGGGACGGCCGCTGAGGCGCAGCGCGTTCCCCAGGTTGTAGAGGGCGTAGGCGTAGTCGAGGTCGGTCGTGCCGGGGGGGAAAGCGCGGACCGCCTCTTCGAGCACCGGCACCGCTTCCCCGTAGAGGCCGGCCTGGATCAACTCGAAGCCTTCTGCGTTGAGGGCGCTGCCCAGCGCCGGGTCTTCTCCCGCCGCCGTCGGCATCGCCGCGGCCGGCTCCTCCGCCCCCTCGCCGTCCGTCGTTTCGCTCTGCTCGCGGCTGTTCGCGGCCACGCTCCGCTCCGCCTGTCCACTCCGCTCCGCCTGTCCGTCGTTCCTCTGCGGGGAGTCGTCGGCGACGACGAAGAGGGCGGCCGCCAGCCCCGCGAGGACCGCGACGAGGGCAGCGGCTTTGCCCCACCGGCGGCGCGGCGGGTTCGGCTCGCCCCGACGCGGGGGCGGTGCCGGCGTGAACTGCTCGGTCGGGCTGAGCCGTTCGGTCCGCGGGCCCGGTGCGGGCGCCCCTCTGTCGAGCCGGGCGAGTGCCTCGCGGGCGGATGCCGGCCTCGCTTGTGGGTCGGCGGCGCAGAGACGGTCCACCAGCGCGCGCAGGTGGACCGGCGCGTCGTCCTCCAGGCAATCGCGCAGGACGACCCCGCACGAGTAGAGGTCGGATCGCTCCGTTGCGGGCCTGCCCTGCATCGTCTCGGGGGCGATGTAGCGGGCGGTGCCGAGAAGGTTGCCGGTGCGCGTCAGCGAGGTGGCGTCCCTGGGCAGGGCGATTCCGAAGTCGATCAACTTGGCGC
>DASVWY010000190.1:0-6190 GCA_036392975.1 Solirubrobacterales bacterium
GCTCGGCGTAATGTTTCTTGGCGATCCCCTCGTCGGCGCGCATCGACTTCAGCGCCGCGATCCGCAGTCCCTTGCGCTCGAGGCGGGCGAGCACCTCGCCGGTCAGGGCACGCTCGAAGGCGTCAGGCTTTACGAGGATCAGGGTCCGGCTCACGGCTGGGGCTCCTTTGCGGTCGTTGCGGGCTCGAGGGATCTTCGGCCGCCGGCTGGGGCGGCTCTTTCCTGGGCGGCGCGGCGGGTTTTCGGCGCGTGGCCTGCGGCCTCTCCGGCGGCGTCGCTCTACGCTCCCCGCCCCCCCGGGCCCGGCGCGGGCGCTCGCGCTCCGAAAGCGGCGTTTCGCAGTGCGGGCAGAGCGACCAGCGCGGGTCGACCGGCTTGCCACAGCTCTGGCATGGATCCTTGAGGCGGCGCTGGCATTGCGGGCAGCGAAGGTAGGACTTCTCGATCGGGTAGCCGCAGCCCTCGCAGGTCAGCTCTTCGAGCTGGCGCACCCGCAGCTCCGCCGCCTTGATCTCCAGCTCGCGTTCGTGGGCGTCCTCGAGGAACTCGGGCGGGCGCACGATCGCGTAGACGGCAGTGCCGATGTAGGGGATGAATGAGGCGAGGGTCGCGCAGCCGACCAGGAACGGGTCGGAGATGCGGCGCTTGGCGTCGAGGTAGGTGTAGACGATCAGCGCCAGCCAGACCACGACCAGCATCAGCACGAGGAGATTGACGACCAGGTTGAGGCCGTCGTTGCTGATGCCGAAGATCGCTAGTGCCATGACAGAGGGGGGCCCGCCGAGGGACGGTGAGTCTACTTCGCCGCCCGTTGCGCGAACCCTGTCGCGAAATCGACTCGCGCTAGAGGAAGAGCCTTCCGAACAGGTAGCCCAGGCCGAAGAAGACCAGGATCACCGCCGCGACGACAGCAGCGACCAGCGCCATCATCGAGAGAAGTTCAGATCCGGCGCCGCGGTCCACGCTGGAATCCTCGCATACGGTCAGACGCCAAGAGCGGCGCGGGCCGGGGCCCTCGCGTAGTGCGAGCCGGCGATGACCAGGACGCCGCCCGCCTCGGAGGCAAGCTGGCGGCCGCGCCGCACCGCAGCCTCGAAATCCGCCTCCGCCTCGGCGTTTAGCCCCTCCTCCTCACAGATTCGCGCCAACTCCGCGGCGTCCAGACTCGACCGACCGCCTGAAGGAAACGAAGTCTGCGTTGAGCCCCTCACAGGGGCCGAATGCAGACCTCGCGATCCAGGGCGACCGGCGTCGCCAGGGCGAGCGGAGGGGATCTCGGTGCAGACGACCTGGCTGATAGCCGGCGCCAGCGCCGCGGCGATCCCAGCCACGTCCTTGTCGCGCAGAATTGCCAGGCAAGCGATCACAGGGTGGCCAGCGGCGACTTCGGGCAGTGCCTCCGCGAGCGCGGCGGCGCCATCGGGGTTGTGGGCGGCGTCGAGGTAGGTGGGCGGGTCGGCTGCCACCTGCTCGAGTCGACCGGGGACCTCGGCGCCAGCTGCCACAGCGGCGACACGATCACGATCGAGCTCGCGGCCGAGGAATGCCGCCGCGGCACTGCAGGCGACGGCGAAGTTGCGGCGCTGGAACCCCCCGGGGGCGCCCAAGCGCACATCAGAGCCAGGATCTTCCGGCGCGACGACGAGCGTGGCGCCTCGCTCGCGGGCGGTCTCCTTGGCCAGCCTCGCGACCGCCGGGCTGACCCGTCCCAGCACCAGCGTCGAGTGGTCGCGCAGGACCGCCAGCTTCTCGGCGGCGATCTCCTCCTCGGTCTCGCCCAGCCACTGCGTATGGTCGCGCCCGACCGAGGTGAGCACGGTCACGCGCGAAGGGATCGTGTTCGTCGCGTCCAGCCTCCCTCCCAGCCCCGCCTCGATCACCGCCGCCTCGACGCCCGCAGCCGCCAGCGCGATGAAGGATGCGGCTGTCGCCAGCTCGAACTGGGTCACCGCTTCGCCCTCCTCCAGGGAGCGGTTGACGGCGACGGCGGCCTCGGCGGCGCGCTCGACCGCGGCCGCGAAGGCGGCGCCGTCGATCTCCTCGCCGCCGATCAGGATCCGCTCCGACCAGCGCTCGAAATGGGGCGAGACGCAGGCAGCGGTGCTGAGGCCGTGCGCCTGCAGCAGCGCCGCCGTCATCCGCGTCACCGACGACTTGCCGTTGGTGCCGACGACGTGGATCGAGGCGAAGCGATGCTGGGGAAGCCCGAGCAGGGTCGACAGCTTGTGCATCCGCTCCAGCCCCAACCGCCAGCCGATCGGCTCGAGCGAATCGAGGTAGGCCTCAGCGTCTATTCCGACAGCTCCTCCAGCTCGGCGCTGTAGCGGGCGAGCTTCTCGCGCTCCTCCTCGACCACCTCGGCCGGCGCCCGCGCGACGAAGCTCTGGTTGGCGAGTTTGCCCTCCGCCCGCGCGACCTCGGAGCGCAGCTCCTCGCGGCGCGCCGCGAGGCGGGCGGCGACCGCCGTGGCGTCGATCTCGCCGCTGGCGAGGATCTTGACCGCGCCGACCGCCGCGACCGGGTCGCCCCCGTCCGCGCCGAAGGAGAAGCGAGAGAGGCGGCCGACGAACTCGCGCGGCTCGGCGCCCTCGGCCCGGGCCGGCAGCACGCTTGCCGCCGGCGCCTCGACCAAGTCGCGCCAGGCTCGCAGGCGCCGGGTCAACTCGATTCCCTCCTGCACCTCGGCCTCGGCTTCGGGGTCGAGCAGCGACTCGTCGGCCGTGGGGAAGGAGTGCACCGCCAGATGGCCGCGACGGGACGGGTGGTAGTTCCAGATCTCCTCGGTGACGAAGGGCATGATCGGGTGCAGCAGGGCCAGCACCCGCTCCAGCGCCCAGAGCAAGGTCGCCGAGACCTCGGCCTCGCCTTCGTAGAGGCGCGGCTTGACGATCTCCAGGTACCAGTCGCACAGCTCGGACCAGAAGAACGAGTAGGCCCCAGCGGCGGCGTGGGCGAAGTCGTACTCCTCCAACTTGCCGCCAACCGAGGCGATCGTCCGCTCCAGCCGCGAGAGGATCCAGCGGTCCTCGGCGTGCAGCGGGCGCGGCGCCGGCTCGACCTCGGCGGCGTTGAGGAGGACGAGGCGGCTGGCGTTCCAGAGCTTGTTGGCCAGGTCGCGGCCCTGCTGGACCTTGGCGTCGGAGTAGCGCACGTCCTGGGTCGAGGACATCGCCAGCAGGCCGAAGCGGAGCGCGTCGGCGCCGTGCTGGTCGATCTCCCCCAAGGGGTCGATGCCGGTACCGAGGCTCTTCGACATCCGCCGCCCGTCGCGGGCCTGGATCACCGAGTGGACGTAGACGTCGCGGAAGGGAACGTCGCCGGCGAACTCGATCCCGGTCATGATCATCCGCGCCACCCAGAGGAAGAGGATCTCGCGCGCCGTGGTGAGGAAGCTGGTCGGGTAGAAGGCGCGCAGCTCGGGCGTGTCGTCGGGCCAGCCGAGCGTCGCGAAAGGCCAGATCGCCGAGCTGAACCAGGTATCGAGCACGTCCTCCTCCTGTCGCAGCTCTCCGCCGCATGCCCCGCAGCCCTCGGGTTCCTCCTCGGCGACGATCGTTTCCTCGCACGGGTCGCAGTACCAGACCGGAATCCGGTGCCCCCACCAGAGCTGGCGCGAGACGCACCAGGGACGAATCTCCCGCATCCATTCGAGGTAGACACGCTTCCACTGCGGCGGCGTAATCCGCACCCGGTCGGCCTCGACCGCCTCGATCGCGGGCGCGGCCAGCTCGTCCATGCGACAGAACCACTGCAGCGAGATCAGCGGCTCGATCCGCTCGCCGGAGCGGTGCGAGAAGGGGACCGAGTGGACGTAGGGCTCCTCGGCGCGCAGCCGACCCTCCTCTCGCAGGGCCGCGACGACCGCCGCCTGCGCCTCGGCTGCGGTCATGCCCGCGAAGCGCTCGCCCGCCTCCTCGGTCATGCGCCCGTCGGGGCCGATCGCGCCGATCTCCTCGAGCCCGTGCTTACGGCCGATCTCGAAGTCGTTCGGATCGTGGCCCGGAGTGATCTTCAGCGCGCCGGTGCCGAACTCGGGATCGACGTGCTCGTCGGCGATCACCGGCAGCCTGCGGCCGACCAGCGGCAGCACGCAGTGCGTACCGACCAGGTCGGCGTAGCGCTCGTCGTCGGGATTGACCGCGACCGCGGTGTCGGCGAGCATCGTCTCCGGGCGGACGGTGGCGACGGTGAGGACGCGATCGGAGCCCTCGACCGGGTAGTCGATCGAGTAGAGGGTGTCCTCGACCTCGCGGTTCTCGACCTCCAGATCGGAGATCGCCGAGTGCGATCCCGGGTCCCAGTTGACCATGTAGTTGTCGCGGTAGATGTAGCCCTTGTCGAAGAGCCGCTTGAAGACGCGGTAGACGGCGCGGACGTAGTCCTCGTCGAGGGTGAAGCGCTCGCGCTCGTAGTCGCAGGAGGCGCCGAGCCGCTTGTACTGCTCGACGATCCGCGAGCCGTACTCCTCTTTCCAAGCCCAGATCCGCTCGACGAAGGCCTCGCGACCCAGCTCCTGGCGCGAGCTGCCTTCGGCGCGCAGCTCTTTCTCGACCACCGCCTGGGTGGCAATGCCGGCGTGGTCGGTCCCAAGCACCCAGAGCGCGTTGCGGCCGCGCATCCGGTTCATCCGCACCAGCGCGTCCTGCATCGAGCCGTTCAGGGCGTGACCCATATGGAGGGCGCCGGTCACGTTGGGCGGCGGGATCGCCACCGAGAAGTTCTGCTCCGGCGTGCCCTCGGCCTCGGGGTGGAAGTAACCGCCCTCGATCCACTCGGCGAAGATCCTCGCCTCGACCTCGGCCGGTTCGTAGCGGGTCTTCTTCTCTAGGGCGTCGCGGCGCTCGTCGGGCATCGAGCGCCGAGTGTAGTTACGCCGATTCCTCCGCCGGTTCCTCATCCGCCGCGCCGATGTCCTGGTGCGCGGCCTCCGTCACCAGGGTCGGCCGGCGGCCCTGCGCGATCGTCTCCCTGGTGACGACGCACTTGGTCACGTCGCGGCGGGAGGGCAGCTCGAACTGGACGTCGAGCAGGGTCTCCTCGAGGATCGAGCGCAGGCCGCGGGCGCCGGTCTCGCGCGCGAGCGCTTTGTCTGCGATCGCCTCGAGGCTGTCGTCGGCGAAGACCAGCTCGATGTCGTCGAACTCGAAGAAGCGCTGGAACTGGCGGGTCAGCGCGTGCTTGGGCTCGGTCAGGATCGTGATCAGGTCATCGCGGGTGAGCTGGTGGATGGCGGCGACGACGGGCAGGCGTCCGATGAACTCCGGGATCAGGCCGTATTCGATCAGGTCCTCGGGCAGCACCTGCTCGAACCACTCGCCCGTGTCCTTGGTCTCGCGCGAGGAGATCGCGGCGCCGAAGCCGACGCCACGGTCGCCAACCCGGCGCTCGATCACCTTCGGCAGCTCGGCGAAGGAGCCGCCGCAGACGAAGAGGATGTTGGTCGTATCGATCGTCAGGAACTCCTGGTGGGGGTGCTTGCGCCCACCCTGCGGCGGCACCGAGGCCGTCGTCCCCTCGAGGATCTTCAGCAGCGCCTGCTGCACCCCTTCGCCGGAGACGTCGCGGGTGATCGACGGGTTGTCGGCTTTGCGCGCGATCTTGTCGATCTCGTCGATGTAGATGATCCCCGTCTCCGCCTTCTTGACGTCGTAGTCGGCGGCCTGGATCAGCTTCAGGAGGATGTTCTCGACGTCCTCGCCGACGTAGCCGGCCTCGGTCAGGGCGGTGGCGTCGGCGATCGCGAAGGGGACGTTGAGGATCCGGGCGAGGGTCTGAGCGAGCAGCGTCTTGCCGCATCCGGTCGGCCCGAGCAGGAGGATGTTCGACTTCTGCAGCTCGACTTCGGGATCGTCGCCCTGGGACGCCATCTGGACCCGCTTGTAGTGGTTGTAGACGGCGACCGAGAGGGCTCGCTTGGCGGCGTCCTGGCCGACCACGTACTCGTTGAGGACGGAGTGGATCTCCTTCGGCTTCGGCAGGCTCTCGAGCTCGAAGCTGGGCGGGGCGGTGAGCTCCTCGTCGATGATCTCGTTGCAGAGATCGATGCACTCGTCGCAGATGTACACGCCCTGGCCCGCAATCAGCTTGCGGACCTGCTCCTGGCTCTTGCCGCAGAAGCTGCAGCGGTACGGGACCTTGGATTTCGTCGTCATCGGCTGCCGATGGTAGCACGGGGTCGCCAGCGAACCCC
>DASVWY010000191.1:0-3695 GCA_036392975.1 Solirubrobacterales bacterium
GACGGCGCGCCCTCGACCTGGAGGAGTACTTCGACGAGGAGCTCGGTCCTCACATCCGCCAGCTCGCCTGGTACGAGCTGGGCAACGATCGCGAGCAGTTCACGGAGCTGATGAAGCGCATGGCCCCGGGCCCGCTCGCCCGCATGCCGAGGGCGGCGGCCGCCTACGCCCGCGTCTTCACGGGCCTGCGCTTCAGCGCCCGCAACACGACCCGAGCCGAACGCGCCCGCGCCAAGGTGCTGGCGGCGCTCGACCGACTCGAGGAGGAGCTGGGCGACAGCGAGTACCTGGTCGGCGACACCTTCACGGTCGCCGACCTGACCGCAGCCTCGCTCTTCTACCCCCTTGTCACTCCCGAGGAGGGACCGCTTCCAACCGACATCGAGTCGGCGGCAGGCCTGGAGCGCTTCCGCGCGCCGCTGAAGGAGCGCCGCGGCTACCAGTGGGTCGCCGAGATCTTCCACCGCCACCGCAAGCCAAAGCGGGCCGCGGCGGCGGCAGCCGCCTAGGCGAAGGGGCTTCAACCCCCGATCGGCGCCCGCGGGTTGGCGCCCCAGAACACAACGGTGCCGACCATCCCGATGACGTGGACGAGGATGATGTTGACGACCATCGACTGGGCCGTGGCGGTGCCGACCCCGACCGGTCCGCCGGAAGCGGTGTAGCCGTAGTAGCAACCGACCAGCACGATCGCGGTGGCCATGGTCATCCCCTTGATCAGGCTGAAGATCACATCGGGGGGATTCTGGAACATCCAGAAGATCAGCAGGTACCCACCCGAAGACACATCGCCGATCTGTTCGACCACCGCGATGTAGCTGCCGAAGTACATCACCCCGATTCCGATCAGGTAAACGACCGGGAGCGCGAGCCAGGCGCCGAGCAGGCGGGTCGCAGCGAGAAAGGTGATTGGCGGGATCCCCATTACCTCCAGGGCGTCGATCTCGTCGGAGATCCGCATCGCACCCAGCTCGGCGACGATCCCGGTGCCTACCTTGGCCGAGAGGATGTACCCGAATGCGTACGGCAGGGCCTCGCGAAGGTCGCACCAAGCAGTGAAGAAACCGGCGTATCCGGGGATGCCCTGGGAGCGGAAGAAGTAGGCGCCGAGAATCCCACACTGCAGCCCGATGACGAAGACGAATACCCAGATGATCAGCGCCGAACCGAGAATCAGGATGCCGGCCTGGCGCAGGCCCTCGCCGAAGAACGGCATGACGCGTCCCGAGTAGACCAGGCCGGCAACCCGGGAGGCGAAACGGGCCAGCTCCCCAAAGGCGTCGAGCCAACCTCGCGGAACGTCAAGCCAGCCCGTCACCGAATCGACTGCAGTTCGGGGTTGGTGGCCAGCAGGGTCTGCGTGAAGACGTAGAGGAAGGCGAAGACCCCCATGTAGGAGATGACGACCGCTTGGTTGACGGCGCGACCCACCCCCGCCGCGCCCCCCGAGGCCGTCATTCCCTTGTAGCAACAGACGACCGCAATGATGCCGCCGAACAGCGTGCACATCAGCACCGAGCCCCAGAGATCGACGATCGAGGCGTTGGCGAAGAGGGTCGAGAAGAAGCCACCGAGCGGCTCGCCGTAGATGAACGAGGCAGCTATTCCTGCGGTCAGCCCGAAGACCACCGCGAAGACGTCGAGCAAGCCGGTGATCACCATCAGCGCCAGGAAGCGCGGGACGACCAAGTTCTTGATCGGGTCGACGCCGAGCACCTGCAGGGCGTCGAGCTCCTCGCGGATCTTGCGGGCGCCGAGGTCGGCGGTGATCGCCGTGCCGGCGACGCCGGCGACGACCGCCGCGGTGACGATCGGTCCGATCTGGCGGATCGCCGTCAGAACGAAGAAACCGCCCAACCGGTCCAACGCCCCAAACAGCTCGAGCGCGCCGGCAGCCTGCAATCCCGGGGCACCGAGACAGAACGCGAAGGTCGAGACCAGCAGCGGAAACCAACAGAGCTTGAGCGCGAAGACGAACTGGCCGATCAGCTCCTCGCCGTACGGGTACGGTGGCCGCACCGCCGAGGCGAGCGTCCGCGAGGTGAGGATCATCATCTCCCCCACCTGCTCGAAGGAAGACTTGGCGGGCAGGAGCGCCCGCGTCAGGACTTGCGCCGCCACCAGCTCATCGCCCGCTCGAGCGGGCTCGGGCCGCCCGACAGCCCTTGCTCGTCGGCTTCGGTGAGCATCCCCTGGCGCCGCAGCCGCGCCCGCGCTTCTTCGCGGGCGCGCAGCTCGGCCGCCTTCTGCGCCTCGGAGAGCTGGGCGATCAGGGTGTCGCGCGTCTGCTCCAGCTCCTCGACACCGGCGACGTGGGCGGCGGCGCGCCGCGGCGCCGTCGGCAGGCCGCCCGGGAGGTCGCGCGTGTAAGAGGCGAGCTCGGCCTCGAGCCGGGCGATCTGCCGTCGCAGCTCGTGGCGGACCTCGATCGCCTCGCTCTCCCCCGCCAGGTCGGGAAGTTCCTCGTCCCGCTCGGCCGGCGCCGCGGGTTCCTCCAGCGCCCCCGGCATACTGGCGCAGGCCGAGGCGACGATCGCCAGCTCGCGCGGCCCGAGCCCCGCCTCCCGCGCGCGCCGCAGCGCCTCGGTGGCGATTTGCTCGAGCTGCGGCGCCGCCTCGATTCCCGCTGCGACGAAGGTCCCCTGCCCTTGGCGGCTGACGACGAGCCCCTCCCGCTCGAGCCCGGAATAGACCGCCCGCACCGTGTTGACGTTGACCCCCGCCCACTCGGCGAGGCGGCGGAAGCTCGGCAGCCGCTCGTCTGACGCGAGCCGACCGGTGGCGATCAGTGCGCGCAGCCGCCAGGTCAGCTGCAGGCCGACAGGCAGCTCGTCCGCGGGGTCCGTCGCGAACGGATTCGGCTCCTCACGCGGCTTGGATTGCTGTGCCATTGAAAGGCACAGTACCCTCATAGACTGATCTAGTCAACTGGCACAGCGAGCCCGCTGTGGACTTTGACCGTGCCCAGGCACGGCAAAACTCGCCTACGGCGTGAGGACGATCTTCAGCGCCTCGCGGTTGTCGTAGATCCGGTACGCCTCCTCGGCCTCGTCGAGCTTCATCCGGTGGGTGACCAGCGGCGAGGGGTCGAGCTTGCCGGCCTCGATCAGCGCCAGGACGCGGTCGACGTGGGCGATCACGTTGGCGAGACCGAGCCGCAGGGTCAGGCCCTTGAGCCAGGCGAGGCCGAGCGGCGCCTCGCCCTTGCCGGCGTAGGCGCCGATCCCGGACACGGTGCCGGCATCCCGCGCCAGGCTGACCGCCATCGCCAGCGGCCCCGGGTCCCCGACGGCGTCGACGACGACGTCGACGCCGCGGCCGTCGGTCGCCGCACGCACGGCGCGCTTCGGCTCGTCCTCGGCGAGGTGGAGCGGCTCGGCGCCGAACCGCTTCGCCATCTCCAGCCTCGCCTCGACCGAGTCGACCGCGAAGACCCGGGTGGCGCCACCGGCGATCGCCGCTTGCACCGCGCAGAGCCCGACCGGCCCCAGCCCGAGCACGGCGACGGTGTCGCCGGCGCGCATCCCGGCGTGTGCGACCGCGTGGTAGCCGGTCCCCATCACGTCGCCCGCGAACAGCGCCACCTCGTCGGACATTCCCTCGGGCACGCGCCGCAGGGTCAGGTTGGCGCGCGGGACCAGCAGCCGATCGGCCTGGGCGCCCTGAAGATCGCCGAGGTTCGACCCGTGGCCGAA
>DASVWY010000192.1:0-8602 GCA_036392975.1 Solirubrobacterales bacterium
TTGCCGGCGACTGGCCTCGAAACGAGCGCCGAGGCGGCTCCACGGAACCGCCCCGGCGCCGTTACCTACCTCAAGCCGTCCACTCTCACCCTGCTGGGTGAAAACGGTGGATCAGGGCTAGCCAACCGCAATCGGCCGTGCGATAGCAAGCCGCGACCTGGCCCGTATCGGCAACGCGCCCGACAGGATCCGAACCTGTGACCTTCGGTTTCGTAGACCGAGCCGGCGGACCTGTTGGGCTACGTGGGGCCGCTGTAGAGCGGTTTTCGCCTGATCGAGATCGGCTGGGATCGGCTGGAGTCTGTGGGGCTTCTTGCCCCAGCGATCAGGCTGCTGACCGGTCGATCTCCCGGCCTGAGCGCAGTTCGAGGTCTCGTCTGCCCTGACATCAGGGCCAAGCTCGAGTAGGCCGACCGCACGACCGCTAGGTGGAACCAGTCAACGGGCCTCCGCGACGCCGGGCCCGAACCGCCTCCCACAACGCCCGCAGCAGCAAGCCCACGGAGAGGATTGCCGCCAGCAGGCCGATCCAGCCGATCACGAACAGGACGAGCAGCAGGGGATTCGCCGAGAAATTTTCATAGAAGTCCTCGTGGAAGGGATAGACATAGTCGGTCAGGTGGTGGAGGTAGACCGTGACTGCGGCAGGCGCGATCGCCGGAAGCAGAGCCCACCATCGATAGACCAGAAACACGCCGAAGATGGCGAGCCCGAAAAGAATTGCTTCCAGGTCGCCGTACCAGACATCGCGAAGGACCCCGGGCGGATCGACCTCGAATGCGTGCCCATAGGTGGAAGCGCCGAGCGCCAGCGCGGTCACTGCGGTGATCGCTATCCGAGAGCGGTCAGTCATCGGGTTCATATACCCATCCGCCGCGAGGGGTTTCGCCCGAGCGGTGCGTCGTCAGGGGGAGAGTGGTTGTCCGGAATGGAGGAATCCCGCACCCCTTTAACGACCTTGTACAGCGCTCAGTGCCCTCGACTGGCTTGACCTCGACGATCACGCCGGTCAAAGCCACGAACAAGGTATGCGCGTAGCCGCCGGGGCGATTCTCCTTCCGCCCGAGGGACCTTTTGAGCGCATCCTGACCTCCTTCGACGCCCTACGAGAGGAAAGAGGGAGGGAACTGCGAAGCGCACGAGGTTGGGACCTTCCCCCGGTTCCCGACCTGCTGGCTTCGGTTGCCATCCAACGGGGAGCTCGCGGACAGCGGGGCGTTTCGGCCTCTCTGGCCAGGCCGAGGCATCTCTGCGATCTACCCGGAACAGGCACTAGCCTGTTCGTGCCACGTACGACACGACGGGATCTTTCTTGCCCTTCCCGCTCCAGCACTCGAAACTTCCTTCAGCAGCTCGATTGATGAAATGGAACGTAATGGCACCACGGATCGCGTCGCCCCTCAAAACTCCACGAACCGTTAAGTTCCAGGAACCACCTTCGCCCATATAGCCGTTCGAGACGGTGCGAAAGCGTCCATTCGTGATCTTGGTGCTCTTGATCGAAAATCCTCCGACAAGAACAACGTCATCATCGCATTTGAGAGTATGTGGTTTAGTAGCTAAAAAGGTTCCCGACAGAATTCGATCGGGCGTCGCACGAAGCACGATCCGGTCGCCGTTTTTGTCCCTGTCCTTGAAGTAACGGGTTTCTCCCGCTACCACGGGAGAAACCATCGCCGCCAGCGTACAGAGGAGGATCCCGATACCCTTGATAAGCCTTGACAAGCTTTGCAAAGCCGGCCTCCGTTAGACGTAACCCGCTACACCCCGTTGGACCGAGAACACAGCTTGGATGTCTGAGTTGCGGTACAAGGATGCAACGTCCGATAACCCCTCCTTATGGATAACCGCTGCGCCATCGAGGGAGGGAACGTCCATGACCTTCGGGTTCCCACAACGACAGTCCGATTCGTAGACCGATCCAGGGGTCCTGCTGGGCTATGTGGGGCACGCTGTAGAGCGGTTGTCGCCTGATCGAGATTGGCTGGGATCGGCTGGAATCTGTGGGACTTCTTGCCCGATTTCTTGCCCCAGCCGACCAGGCAACTGCCGGCGGCGTCAGACCTTTGGACCTCAGGTCAGCCCTCTAGAACGTGTGCAGCGGATAGTAGTGGTTTCGATGTCCGCCAGGGCGAGGGAGAGGGCGCCCGGTTAGTGTAGTGAGCACATATCAGTGTGAATTGACTACTACTGTTCACAGTCGGTGATCACTAATCAAAGTAACGCTTTAAAAGTTGAAATCAGTAACTGTAAGGGGAAAGCGGGCTACCCGATATCCGCGCGCATCCCTTGACAAAACCGGGGTCGTTTGTAAAATCCAAGGGCGATGCCTGGCTACGGGGCTGGGCCGGATTTCAAAAGCGGGAGGCCAGCGGGCGATGCGCTCGCGCCTCATGAGGAAAGGGAACATCGGAGAGAGATGCAAGCACCGGGAGTCCAAGATCAGAATTGACGCAGGCATAAGTGGTTTCGACAACCCAGTCCCTGCCTGACGCTTGATGAGTAAAACCTGACTTTGAACTGCCTAGCGGCATCTCTTCGATGTAGCTAGAAAAGGTCGGTCCTTACCCTTCTCGCTGTTGCGTAGGCGACGAAAGCGACGGAGCGTGAGGATGTCATCGAACCGACCCAATTTGTCCCGAATTTCAACCGGCTCTGAGCCAGCGCCACGGTTCCGAGAGCGCGGGGGGCTTGCCGCGACTCGACAACTCACGCGGGCTTACAGCTACATCCCCCGAGGCCCGAGTCATGAGTAAAGCGGGCGTCAAAGAGAGAAGGAAGGGACAGCAGCAGTCGGGCGATCTCGGCGCAGAACTCGAAAAGATCTCGAAAGGGCTTCGGGGAGCGATCACAAACATCTCGCGGGACCCGAAAACCGGGGCCGTCAGTAAACGCGATAGTGCGCTACGGGCGAAGGCGCTCCAGTCAATCGACAAAACGCACGGTCGCCTGGTCGAGTTTGTAGATAACGCGGACGAGCTGGTCGAGGAAATTCGGGCGACGGAAAACCACACGAGGGACAGCGCACAGGAGAAGCGCCAAGCGGCCGATGAGGAGGACCGTGTTGAGCGCCGGAAATCCGACATATGGGCGCGCGAGCAGCACGAGGAACGCAAGAACTCAGAAACGAAAGCAAAGATCGAGATCGCCCTAACACGGTCTAGTGACGACTCCTGGGAACGCCGCTTGATGGCCTGGCTCACTGTGCTGTGCGTGACCTTCACGCTCGGCTTCGGCGTGATTGCCGCGCTCCACGAGAACCCCTGGTACTTGAGCGGCAGCGCCAGCAGCATGCTTCTTCCAGCCGGGGGAGCCGCGTACCTCAGGGCAAGGCACAGGCGGGTAGGATCCAAGAAATCGAGCGAGGAGCAGGATAAGCAGGCAGTAGAGGAACCCCCAGAGGATCCCCAGCGGCTCCAGGCCTACTCGTGGTCCCCAGCCGTGCCCTTGGAGCCGCTACCCGAGGAAGAGTAGGGGTTGGCATTCGGCTTCAGTGCCACCCCAGCGGGCGCCTAGCGGTCGGGCAGCTGGCAACAGTCGGCCGCCCTTCGTCGCCCTTCCCCCTGCCGGGGGTCGAGCTCGGCTAGGACCGCCTCGCAGGTCCGGTAACCGAGCTGGAGGCACCGGTCGGTCTCGGCGTCTTCCCGTCTGGACTGAGCCTCGGCGCGCGACTCGGCGAGTACCTGCATGGCTTCCCCGTGCAGACGCTGAAGCAACGTCATCAGGTCATCCGCCGGCATGTGCAGATCGAACTTCTCGCGTTCGCCCTCCTCCTCCCAGCCGAGGTCTTGCAGCAGCCGGAAGTCCTCGGCGAACTCCAGCGCCAGTTGCTCGGCCTTGGCGAAGTCTTCGGTCCGCTCCAGGGCGACCCAGAAGTCCTCGACGCTGGCGAGGTGGTTGCGGACCAGTTCGTAGAGCCCTTCGCGCTGGCGGCGGTCGATGGTCGTAGTCGTGGCGGGCACGGCGCCCCTCCTCTCGATAAGGGCGCCGAGGACGAGCCGCGACGCGGTCCAAACGACCTACGTCGGTACCGTCTCTATCGCATCGAAGGCGTGTCCTTCGGTGCCGGGCCCCGGGGCGTTAGCGCGCCGCCGGGGCCGCTCGTTTGGCGTTTCTCGCGGCCGACCGTAGGTGGAGCGGAGACGCTGTGCAAGGCCTGGATTGACCTCACTTTGACCTCACCTTGCCCCAGGGCTTGCCCCAGGACCGTTTTTGGACGCTCCCGAAATGGCGAAACCCGCTCCACGAGCGGGTTTCCGCGAACGCGCCCGACAGGATTCGAACCTGTGACCTTCGGTTTCGTAGACCGACGCTCTATCCAACTGAGCTACGGGCGCGGGGTTCCAGGACAAAGCCCGGAGGGCGATTCTAGGGGAGGCGGGGCGGGATTAGGCGGTCTCGGCCTCGGCGGGCTGGTTGAGCCGGACGTGCCATTGGACCGTCGCGGTGGCGACCTGCTGGCCGGAGGCGTCGGTGAGCTCGATCTCGCAGGGGAAGACGACCTTGCCCTCGGCGTCCAGGGTCGCCAGGGCCTCGTCTTTCGGGACGCCCAGCTTTGCCCTTGCCTCGATTGGGCCCCTGGCGATCTTTTCGTAGGAGATCTCGGCGCTGCGGGCGAGCGGGGTCACGTCCCCCATGCGTTCGGCGAAGGCGCCGACGAAGGCGGCGCCCGAGGCCGTCTCGGCCAGGGTGAAGAGGGCGCCGGCGTGCTGGGAGCCGACGTGGTTGGTCAGCTCGGCTCGCTCGGGAAGGGTCACCGTCGCTTCGCCTTCGCTGACGTTCGTTATCTCCAGGCCGAGGTGGCCGGCGAACGGCACCGCCTGGGTCATCCCCGCCGCGATCGCGTCGAAGTCGATCATCGCCGCAGACCCTATCCGCCCCGACCCGTCAGCGGCCTTCGAACTCGGCGTGGCCAGGCCCCTTCTCGAGGAAGGTCTCGACCGCGCGCTGCAGGTCCTCGGTCGCGAAGAGCTCGCCGGCATCGCGGCGGACCGCCTCGTCGGCGGCGGCGATGCCCCCCTCGCGGTAGCGGCGCAGGATGTGCTTGGTCATCGCGTGGGCCCTGGTCGGCCCGGCGGCCAGCTCGGCGGCGAAGGCGCGGGCACGCTCGTCGAAGCCCTCGTCGTCGTAGAGGAGGTTGACGACGCCCCAGCGCTCCATCTCCTCGGCACCGAACAGCTCGCCGCTCATCACGAAGTGGCGGGCGCGGCCGCTCCCCGCTCGCTCGGCCAGCCGCTGGGTGCCGCCCATCGACGGCGTCAGGCCGACGACCTTCTCGACCAGGCCGAACTTCGCCGAGCGGGCGGCGAGGATCAGGTCGCAGCCGAGGGCCAGCTCGAAGGCCGCGGTCAAGGTCAGGGCGTGGGCCGCGAAGACGACCGGAAGCGGCAGGGCTTCGACCCGCTCGACGGTTCCGATCAGCTCGTCCCAGAGCTCGCTTCCACGCTCCGGAGTCAGCCCCTCGAACTCGTGCACGTCGACTCCGCCGGAGACCGCCCGACCCTCGGCCCGGAACAGCAGCGCCCGGGGCGGGTCGCTCTCGACCGCCTCGATCGCCGCCTTCAGCCCTTCGAACATGCGGCTGTCGAATAGGTTCAGCGGCGGGCTGTCGAAGGTCGCCACCGCGAGTCCGTCCCCACCTCGCTCCAGTCGCACCGCCTCGGACATGGGCGGCACCCTACCCGCCTTCAGGGGACGCGATGGACCTCGAACAGATTGGTGCCGAGGCCGTGGTCCGGCAGCCCGGCGACGATCGCGATCAACTCGCCCGAGGAGGCGACCCCGTGCTGCGCCGCCAGTTGCGCGCAGTGGTCGAGCAGGTCGCGCACCTCGGTCTCGTGCTCGCTGTGTACGGCGGTGACGCCGAAGAGGAGGCTGAGCCGCCTCACGGTCTCGATCCGCGGCGACACCGCCAGCACCGGCACCTTCGGCCGGTGGGCGGAGACGAGGCGGGCGCTGCGGCCGCTGGTCGTCGGCACCACCATCGCCGCCAGGTTGAGGCGGTAGACCCCGCCGACGGCGCTCTGCGCCACCGAGTCGGCGACGTCCTGGGTCGCCTGGTCGGTGCGTCCGAAGAGCCACTCGCCGTAGGGCAGGTCGGGCTCGGTCGCGCGGGCGATCCGATCCATCGTCAGCACCGCCTCGACCGGGTGGCGCCCGACCGCGGTCTCCTCGGAGAGCATCACCGCGTCGGTGCCGTCGTAGATCGCGTTGGCGACGTCGGTCACCTCAGCTCGGGTGGGGCGGCGCTCGGTCACCATCGAGGCCAGCATCTGGGTCGCCGTGATCGCCGGCTTCGAGCGCCGGCCAGCGGCCCGGATCAGGCGCTTCTGGACGACCGGCACCTCGGCTAGCGGCAGCTCGATCCCGAGGTCCCCCCGCGCGACCATGATGCCGCCGGTCGCGGCCTGGACGATTTCCTCCACGTTCTCAGCCGCCTGCGGCTTCTCGATCTTGGCGATCAGCGGCAGGTCGGCGCCGAGCGAGCGCAGCCGCTCGCTGACCGGCCCGAGGTCGGCGGCTGAGGAGACGAAGGAGATCGCGAGCAGATCGGCGCCGTGCTCGACCGCGAACTCGACCCAGCCGAGGTCGCCTTCGGTGGCGGCCAGGGCGGTGGTGCCGGGGATGTTCATCCCCTTGTGCGAGGAGAGGGTGCCGCCGACCTCGACCTCGCAGTCGACCCCGCCGTCCTCGGGCTCGCGGACGCGAAGGCGGATCGCGCCGTCGGCGAGGTAGACCAGTTCGTCCTCGCGCAGCGAGGCGACGCCGGGCCAGTCGACCGGAATCGTCTCCTCGTCCCCTTCGATCGCCCGCGGCGTCAGCTGCACGTGCATCCCCGTCTGCAGCTCGGTGACGTCGTCGCGCAGCTCGCCGATCCGCAGCTTCGGTCCCGGCAGGTCGCCGAGGATCGCCACCTCGCGCCCGGCACGCCCGCTCGCGGCCCGGATCGACTCGATCGTCCGCGCGTGGCGGTCGCGATCGGCGTGGGAGAAGTTGAGCCGCAGGACGTCGGCGCCGGCCTCGATCAGCTTCGTCAGCACGTCCTCGTCCCAGCTGGCGGGGCCGACCGTGGCGATGATCTTCGTGCGGCGGCCGTGGCGCCCGTCGGCAGTCCGGTTAGCCTCCATGGACATGACTGTAGAGACCACGCAGGAGCCGGTCGAAGGGCTCGTCGGAGAGGCGTCCGCCTCACCCGCCGGGCCGATCGGCGCGGCTGAGGCGACGAGCCTGCCGGCGCCGCCGTCGATCGAGCAGCCGCGCCTGCTGCAGACCCTGCGCTTCAACCAGCGCCAGATCGAGTTCGTCTTCCGCGCCCGGCGCGAGCTGGGCGAGGTCTTCCGGATGCGCGGCGTGATCCCCGGCGGCCCCGTCATCACCAGCCACCCCGACCACGTTCGCTCGCTCTTCACCGCCAGGCCCGAGGACGCTCCCTCGCTGACGGGGGAGTCGCCGCTGCGGCCGATCGTCGGACCGAACTCGGTCCTCACCGCGGTCGGGCCGCGCCACATGCGCCAGCGCAAGCTGCTGCTGCCGCCATTCCACGGCGAGGCGATCGACCAGTACACGCAGATGATCGCCGAGGCCGCCGAGCGCGAGATCGAGACCTGGCCGCTCGGTCGCCCCTTCGCGCTGGCGCCGCGGATGCAGGCGATCACGCTCGACGTGATCATGGCGGGGATCTTCGGCATCGAGGGCAAGCCCGAGCGGGGCACCCCCGAGCGCCGGCTGCGCGCGACGATCAAGCGGTTGGTCGCCGCCTCCACCTGGCCGACGGCGCAGATCGGCGAGCTGATGAATCTCGGCCGCGAGGAGGCGGTCGGCCCGATGCGACTCGGCATCGAGGCGCTCGACCGGGCCACCTATCCGGTGATCGAGCAGCGCCGCCGGGCCGAAGACCTCGGCGAGCGCCGCGACATCCTCTCGCTGTTGCTGCAGGCGAGGACCGAGAGCGGTGAGGCGCTGAGCGACAAAGAACTGCGGGACGAGCTGCTGACCCTGGTGCTTGCCGGCCACGAGACGACCGCCAACTCGCTGGCCTGGACCTGGGAGCGACTGGTCCGCACGCCGGCCGCCCACGAGCGGCTGCGCGAAGCGGTCCGCTCCGGCGAGGACGCGGAGGAGGAGATCGAGGCGGCGATCGTCGAGGGAATGCGGTGCCGGCCGGTGATCCCGATGATCGGCCGGCGGGTGAAGCTGCCCTGGCGGCTCGGCGACTACGCGGTGGCGCCGGAGACGCCGGTGGCGATGAGCATCCTCCTCGTCCACCACCGCGAGGACCTCTATCCGCAACCGTTCGAGTTCAAGCCCGAGCGCTGGCTCGGCCGCAAGCCCGGCACCTACGAGTGGATCCCCTTCGGAGGCGGCATCCGGCGCTGCCTCGGCGCCGCCCTGGCGATGGCCGAGCAGCGCGTGGTCCTGGCGGCGATGGCCCGCCGCCTCGACCTCGAAGCCGCCGATCCCGAGCCGGAGCGCGCCCTGCACCGCAACGTGACGATGATCCCCGCCCGCGGGGGGCGCGTCATCGTCCGCTCGCGCCACGACTGAGCGACTATTCCTGCACGCGACAATCTGGGTCGCTAGGGAAGCTTGTAGCTGGGCTTCT
>DASVWY010000193.1:0-22292 GCA_036392975.1 Solirubrobacterales bacterium
GTCGAGCCCCGGACGCGAGCGCCGCGAGCGCGCCTCGTAGAGCGCGCGGCGAGCCTGCTCGAGACCCCCTGGCGCCGACGCGGTGGCGCCGCCCGCCAGGCGCAGCACGTTGCGGCCCTCGAAGTTGCCGGCCTCGGTGACGCCGTAGTACTCGAGAATCGGCTCGGCGCCATCGCCGAGCACATCGCTGATCTCCTCCGGCGTCCAGACGTAGAAACGGCCCTCCTCGCCCTCCGAGTCGGCGTCGAGCGCCGAGAAGAAGCCGCCCTCCGGCCCGCGCATCTCGCGCAGCAGCCAGTCGAGCGTCTCCTCGCAGACGCGGCGGTAACGCTCGTGGTCCAGCGCCTGCCAGCCGTGCAGGTAGAGCCGGGCCAGCTGGGCGTTGTCGTAGAGCATCTTCTCGAAGTGGGGGACGAGCCAGTTGGCGTCGACCGCGTAGCGGGCGAAGCCACCGCCGATGTGGTCGTAGATGCCGCCGGCCATCATCGCGTCGAGCGTCAGCTCGACCAGGTCGGTCTCGCCGCGGGCCAGCAGCAGCTCCAGGGCGGAGGCCGGCGGGAACTTCGGCGCCCCGCCGAAGCCGCCGCGCTCGGTGTCGGCGCCCTGCCGCAGCGCCGCCAGGGCCGTGTTCAGCAGCTCCGCGCCCGGGCTCTCCTCAGCCGGCTCGATGCGACCGATCGCGCCCAGCCGCGCCCGCATCTCCGGCGCCCGCGCCCGCAGCTCGTCGCGGCGGTTTTCGTAGGCCTCGACCACGGCTTCCATCACCAGGCGGAAGTTCGGCATGCCGCGGCTGTCGTCGGGCGGGAAGTAGGTGCCGCCGTAGAAGGGCACGCCGTCGGGATCGCAGAAGACCGTCATCGGCCAGCCGCCCTGGCCGCTGATCGCCTGCACCGACTCCATGTAGAGGGCGTCGACGTCGGGCCGCTCCTCGCGGTCGACCTTGACGTTGACGAAATGCTCGTTCATGTAGGCGGCCGTTTCGTGATCCTCGAAGGACTCCCGCTCCATCACGTGGCACCAGTGACAGGCCGAGTAGCCGACCGAGAGCAGGATCGGGCGGTCGAGTTGGCGGGCCTGGCTCAGCGCCTCCAGCCCCCACGGGTACCAGTCCACCGGGTTGTCCCGGTGCTGCAGCAGGTAGGGACTGGTCTCCTGGGCCAAGCGGTTGGCCATGCTCTCACCCTACCCGCGTACAGCCGAGGCCAACTATTGGGGTTGGGGGATCAGCGAAAGTGGGACGGAATGGGAAGTTCGGGGCGGTACGGGCGATTTTTCATTGGTGTTGCATCTACATTTCGTAAGTGGCAAACGACCGACTCCTTGCCGAAGGCGGGCCGGCCATCGACGCCGTGCTCGGCAAGCTCGACCCCGAGGACCGCGAGGTCGTCCTCGCGGCGCTGGAGCGGGCCGAACGGACCGAGGCCGAGCTTCGCTACCTGGCCGACCACGACTCGCTGACCGGTCTCCTCGACCGCCGTCGCTTCCGCGCCGAACTGGACCAGCACGTGTCCTTCACCGCCCGCTACGGCGGCCAGGGCGCGGTGATGATCATCGACATCGACGGCCTCAAGGCGGTCAACGACTCGCTTGGCCACCATGCCGGCGACCATCTGATCCGCCAGGTGGCGGGGACGATGCGCGAACGGGTCCGCACCACCGACATCGTCGCCCGCCTCTCCGGTGACGAGTTCGCGATCCTGCTGCCTCAGACCGACACCGCCGGCGCCCTGCAGCTCGGCGAAGACCTGCGCTCGCAGGTCGCCGAGAACGCTCGTCCCGCTCCCGAGGCGGAGCCGGCGACGATCAGCGTCGGCATAACCATGTTCGGCGCCCAGAGCGACGTCGGCGCCGAGTCGGTGCTGGTCGCCGCCGACCAGGCGATGTACAGGGCGAAGGAGGGGGGGCGCAACCAGATCGTCCTCTTCCGCAACCCGGACGAGCCTCGGCGCGAGCCCGACCGGCGCCAGACCACCGCCGCGAGGATCCGCGACGCACTCACCGACGACCGCCTCAGCCTCCACACGCAGCCGATCCGCAGCCTCGAGTCCGGCGGAATCGAGCGCTACGAGCTGCTCTTGCGGATGACCAGCGAGGAGGGCGAGCTGCTGCCGGCGTCGTCCTTCATCGAGGCGGCGGAGCGCGCCGGGATGGTCCAGGAGCTGGACCGCTGGGTCGTCGCCCGTGCCCTCGAGCTGCTCGCCGAGCGCGAGCGCCAGGGCCAGCCCCTCTCACTCCACGTCAACCTCTCGGGCTCTTCGCTCAACGACCTCTCGGTGCTGGAGTTCATCGAACGCCGGCTCGACGAAGGCGATGCGGACCCCTCGCGCTGCACCTTCGAGATCACCGAGATGGGGAACGTCTACGACTACGACGCGGCAGCGGGTTTCGCCGACCGGCTGACCGAATTCGGCTGCCAGGTCGCGATCGACGATTACGGCGCCGGCTTCGGCCCATTCCACTACCTGAAGCGGATCCCGTTCGACCTGATCAAGATCGACGGCTCCTTCGTCCGCGACATGCCGCAGAGCGACGCCGACCAGCTGACCGTGCAGGCGATCGTCCAGATCGCCCGCGGGCTCGGCAAGGCGACGATCGCCGAGTATGTCGAGGACGATCTCACCGCCCAGATGCTGCGCGAATACGGGGTCGACATGGCGCAGGGCTACCACCTGGGCCGCCCGATGGACCTCGACGAGGCGCTGCTCGCGGCCTAACCCGCCCGCAGCTGCGCCCGCTTCACCTTGCCGCTGTGCGTCTTCGGCAGCTCGGCGGCGAACTCGACGATGCGGGGGTACTTGTAGGGGGCGGTCTGCTCCCTGACGTGCTCCTGAAGCTCGCGGGCCAGGGCCTGGGAGGGAGTCGCGTTCTCCTCCAGGACGACCACCGCGCGGACGACTGCGCCGCGCTCGGGGTCGGGCGCCGCCACCGCGGCCGCCTCGGCCACGGCCGGGTGGGAGACGAGGGCGGACTCGACCTCAAAAGGGCCGATCCGGTAGCCGGAGGAGAGGATCAGGTCGTCGTCGCGGCCTTCGAACCAGAGATAACCCTCGGCGTCCTCGCGGACCCTGTCGCCGGTCGGCCACCACTCGCCCTCGAAGGGCGCGTCGTCCAGGTAGCGGCTGAAGAAGGTCGGGGAGGAGCCGGCACGCAGCTGCAATTCGCCCATCGAGTCCTCGCCGACGAGCTCGCCGTCGTTTGCGACCCGGACCTCGAGGCCAGGCAGCGGTTTGCCCATCGAGCCGTCGCGGGCGGGGTCATTCTCGCCGGGACGGATCCCGGTCACCTGCCCGGTCTCCGTCTGGCCGTAGCCGTCGCAGATCGGCAGGCCGAGCCGCTCGCGGAAGTGGCGGATCGCCTCCGGCTCGATCGGCTCGCCGGCCGAGACGAGTCGGCGCAGCGACGCGATCGGCGCCAGTTCGGTGCGGGTCGCCAGCATCCGGTACTCGGTCGGCGCCTGGCAGAGCACGTTGACGCCCAATTCCTCGCAGAGGCGCAGCCGCTCGGCCGGATCGAAGCGACCGTCGTGGAGGACCGCGACGGCGCCGCCGAGCCAGGGGGCGACGAAGGCGTTGCGGGTCGACTTCGACCAGCCCGGCGCCGCCGTGCACCAGGCGACCTCGCCGTCGCGGGCGCCGAACCAGTGCTCGGCCTGTAGCCGCTGGCCGCCGAGGTAGCGCTGCGGGTAGACGACGCCGCGCGGCTCGCCGGTGGTGCCGGAGGTGAAGACGATCGCCGCCGGGTCGCCGGGGTCGAGATCCGCCAGCGGCGCCGGCGTCTCCTGGGCGCGGTCCTCGTCGAGGACGCGGGCGACGTCGTCCATGTCCATGTAGGGGACCCCGTCGGGCAGCTCGCCGAGGTAGCGCGCCTCGCCGACCGCCAGCTTCGGGTCGGCGGCGCGAATCCGCAGCTCCAGGTCCTTGCGGCGCAGCTGCGGGTTGCAGGGCAGCGCCACGGCCCCCATCCGCCAGCAGGCGAGCAGCGTCAGCACCCACTCCGGGCGGCTGCCGACGAGGGTCATGACGACGTCGCCCCGGCCGACGCCGCGGGCCGCGAAGGCTCCGGAGAGCCCGGCCGAGCGGGCGAACAGCTCACCGAAGTGGTGGAGGCGGCGCCCGCCTGCGGCGTCGACCTCGATCAGCGCCGGCCGCGCCGCCGGGAAGGCTTCGAGGACGTCCTCGATGAAGTTCACGCGCGCCAGTCTGCCGAACTGCCCCGCCGACGGGCCTGAAACGTCCACATAGTGGACGTTTCAGGCCCGTCGGCGGTGGGGCTAGCGGAGTTCGCTGGAGCTCTTGCTGAGCAGTTGGCGGGCGACGATCAGCAGCTGGATCTGCTGGGTGCCCTCGAAGATGTCGAGGATCTTCGCGTCGCGGGCCCACTTCTCGAGCAGGCTGTTCTCGTCGTAGCCGACGCTGCCGCAGAGCTCGACGCAGCCAAGCGTGACGTCGACGCAGGTGCGTCCCGCCTTCGCCTTCGCCATCGAGGCCTGCAACGAGTTCGGTTTCGCGTTGTCGGCCATCCAGGCGGCCTGCATGGTCAGCAGGCGGGCCGCCTCGTAGTCGGCTTCCATCTCCAGCAGCCGTGCCGCGGCGGCGTGCTGGGAGAAAGCGGGGACGGCGTCGTCGATCTCGACCCCGGCTTCCTCGAGGCAGCGGCGGGTCTCCTCCAGCGCCGCCCGCGTCACCCCGACCGCCATCGCGGCGACCAGCGGCCGCGTGTTGTCGAAGGTCTGCATGGCGCCGCCGAAGCCGGCCTTCGTGTCGATCTCCGGGCTGCCGAGCAATGCCTCCTTCGGCACCCGGCAGTCGTGGAGGGTGAAGTTGGCGGTGTCCGAGGCGCGGATCCCAAGCTTGTGCTCGAGCCGGTCGAGCTTCAGGCCGGGGTTGTCGCGCTCGACGATGAACGACTTGATCGCCGCCCGCCCCTTGTCGCGGTCGAGCGAGGCCCAGACGACGATCAGGTCGGCCCGGTCGCCCGAGGTGACGAAGATCTTCTCGCCGTTGAGCACGTACTCGTCGCCGTCCAGCTCGGCCGTGGTGCGGATCGACGCCGAGTCCGAGCCGGCCTCCGGCTCGGTGATCGCCATCGCCGCCCACTTGCCGCCGTAGCGCTCCAGCTGCTCCTCGGTCGCCACAGAGGCGATCGCCGAGTTGCCGAGCCCCTGGCGCGGCATCGAGAGCAGCAGGCCGACGTCGCCCCAGCAGAGCTCGACGATGCCGAGCACGGTGGAGAGGTTGGAGCCGTTGCGGTTGCCGCCGTCGCCGTTGTCGTTGGACTCGCGGCGAACGCCGGCGGCGCCGGCGCCGCCGATGTCCGAACCCTCGTTCATCCCGTCGATCAGCGAGGCGAGCATGTCGAGCTCTTTCGGGTACTCGTGCTCGGCCTCGTCGTACTTGCGCGAGATCGGGCGGAATACCTCGGTCGCCACCTGGTTGGCCTGGCTGACCAGCGGCCTGAACTTCTTCGGTATCTCGAGATTGATCATGTTCTTTCCTTTAGCTCGTGCGGCCGGGCCGTCAGACGAGCAGGGCGCCCTCCATCACGCCCGCTGCGCGGAGGTCGCGGTACCAGCGCTCGACCGGGTGCTCCTTGACGAAGCCATGGCCGCCGAGCAGCTGGACGCCGTCGGAGCCGATCTTCATCCCCTTGGCGGCGCAGAGGCGCCGCGCCAGCGCCGCCTCGTGGGCGAAGTCCTGGCCCTGGTCGGCGCGGCTCGCGGCCCGGTAGGTGGCGAGCCGCATTCCTTCGGTCTCGATGCCGATGTCGGAGACCGTGAAGGCGACGCCCTGGCGGTTGGAGATCGGTTCGCCGAAGGCCTGACGGTCGTTGACGTAGGGGATCACGTAGTCGAGGACCGCCTGGGCGGTGCCCACCGCGAGGGCGCACCAGGCGATGCGCGAGCGGTGGATGCACTCTAGGTAGGCCTCGGGCTTTCCGTCGCACATCAGCGCCGCGGCCGGGACCCTCACGTCCTCCAGCAGCAGCTTGCCGGTCGCGGCTGGTCGCAGCCCCATCGCCGGCTCGGTTTCGACCGAGAGCCCCTTGGTCCCCGACTCGATCACGAACAGCGCCGGGCCGAGCCCTTCGGCCTCCGCCGCGACCACGAACAGCTCGCAGTCGCTGGCGCGGGCGACCAGCGCCTTGGCGCCGTCGAGCACCCAGTCCTCGCCGTCGCGGCGAGCCACCGTTGCGAGCTTCAACGGGTTGAAGAGAGGCACCGGCTCCAGGATCGCCAGCGCCGCCGCCGGCACGTCCTCGCCGGCGAAGGCCGGCAGGTAGGTCGCCTCCTGCTCGGCGCTCCCCCAGTGCCCGATCGCGGTGGCAACCGCGCCCGGGGCCAGCGCTGCGTAGGCGATGCCCATGTCGCCGTGGGCGAGGGCCTCGCCGATCAGGACGCTGCCCACAGCCGCCTGCTCGCTGACGACGCCGCCCAGCTCCTCGGGGATGCCGAGCGTGTTGATGCCGAGCTCGTTGGTCGCCGCCAGCAGCTCCGGCGGCGTCGAGGCGTCGGCGTCCGCCGCCTGCGCCGCTGGCCGGACCTTCTCGGCGGCGTATTCGCGCACCGCCTCCTGGAACATCTGCTGCTCGTCGTCGGGGGTGATGTCGAACAGGGCGCGCGGCTTGGCCGGCCTCTGGCGCGCCGGTTTGCCGAGCTTCTGCGCGGCCTTGAAGGTGCGCCCGGCCGCGGTGGCGGAGCGGAACCCGGTCTTGGTGCCCTGGAAGAGCGCCCGCTCGACCTGCTTGCGGACGCGGATCCGGTCGAGCAGGTCGGAGCCGGCGAGGCGGTTCAGCGCCCGCAGCCCGAAGCCCATGCTGCGCTCGGCGATGCCTCCCTTGTCGTTGCCGTTCACTTCGCTTTCCCTCCGCTCTTGGTTTTCGGTTCGAGCGACCGCGCGCGGCCGTCGAGGTGTGGGGTCTGTCGCTTTGCGTCTCGCACGGCGAAGGCGATGTCGTCGTCCTCCTCGCCGCTCAGGAGCTCGACGCGGCTCGGCAGGAAGATCGGCTTGCGGAAGCGCACCTCGACCTCGAAGGCGTCGGGGAGCCGATTTTCGATCGCCGCCAGGCAGCGCGCCTTGGTCCACATCCCGTGCGCGATCGCCGCCTTGAAGCCGAGCGGCCGCGCGGTCAGCGAGTGCATGTGGATCGGGTTGCGGTCGCCCGATACGGCGGCGTACCGCCGCCCCAGATCGCCCCCCAGCCGCCACTCCGCGCTAGGCGTCAGCTCGTCCTCCCTCTGCCGATGGGCCTCAGGCGTCCGCGATTTGGACGTTTCAGGCCCGTCGGCGGGGTGTTCGGCCTTGCCGCGGCGGAGCATGGTGCTGGTGCTCTCCCAGACGAGCTCCGCGCCGATGCGGGCCTCGGTGAGGAGGCTGAAGGTGCGGCCCTTGGGGTGAGGCTCGAGCTTGGTCGGCTTGACGCGCAGCTCCAGCGTCTCGCCGACGCCGATCGGACGGTGCTGGGCGATCCGGTTCTCGACATGGACGAGGCCTACCGCGCCGAACGGGAAGCCGCCGTCGGCCATCACCGCCATGTGCAGCGGGAAGGCGAGGACGTGCGGGTAGGTGGGGGGGAGCCGGTCGCGCAGGGAAAAGCCGCAGACCTTGGCGTAGGCGGCGACGCCCTCGGGGTCGGCTTTGACGCCGTCGAGCGTCAGCTCGAGGTCGGGGATCTCCTTGCCGCGGCCCGGCACGAAGGGCAGCAGCGAGGCGCCGGGGATCAGCGGCGCCGCCGCCCGCGCGTAGAGCGGCAGGATGCTGGGCGAGCTGTCGAGGGCATGGGTCGCCATCAGGCCCCCAGCAGGCTCTGGCCGCAGACGCGGACGACGTTGCCGTTGACGCCGCCGGAAGCGGGGCTGGCGAACCAGGCGATCGTCTCGGCGACGTCGATCGGCACCCCGCCCTGGGACATGCTGTTCATGCGGCGCCCCGCTTCGCGGATCGCGATCGGCATCTTCGCCGTCATCTGGGTCTCGATGAAGCCCGGAGCGACGGCGTTGATCGTCGCCCCGCGTTTGGCCAGCTCCGGCGCCAGCGCTTCGACCATGCCGATCACGCCGGCCTTCGAGGTCGCGTAGTTGGTCTGGCCGGAGTTGCCGGCAACGCCGCTCATCGAGGAGACGCAGACGATCCGCCCGTTCTCCTTCAGCAGGTCGCGCTCGAGCAGCTCGTCGTTTATCCGCTCCTCGCTGGAGAGGTTGATCTCCATCAGGTCGCTCCAGCGGTCCTCGGGCATCTTGGCGATCGTGCGGTCTTTGGTGACGCCGGCGTTGTGGACGACGAGGTCGACGCCGTCGCCGAGCGCGTCGGCGATCTTCTGGGGCGCGTCGTCCTCGGTGATGTCGAGCTCGATCGTCTTGGCGCCGAGCTCTGCGGCGACCTCATGCAGGTCCTCGGAGAGGGCGGGAACGTCGAGCAGGACCAGATCGGCGCCGTCGCGGTGCAGGGTCTCGGCGATCGCCCGCCCGATCCCGCGCGAGGCGCCGGTCACCAGCGCCGTCCTCCCCGCCAACGGCCGCTCCCAATCGACCCCGCCGGCCTTGGCAACGGCCTTGTCGAGGCGGATGACCTGGCCCGACACGTATGCGGACTTGGGCGAGAGCAGGAAGCGCAGCGTCGAATCGATCTCCTCCTCGGCGCCCTTGGCGACGTAGACGAGCTGCACGGCGATGCCGCGGCCGATCTCCTTGGCGAGCGAGCGGGTGAAGCCCTCGAGTGCTCGCTGCGCCGTCGCCTCGCGGGCGGGCAGGCCCTGCGGCGGCGTGCCGAGGACGACGACTCGGCCGGACCGCTCGACCCGTTTCACATTGGGGTGGAAGAAGCGCTGCAGCTCGACCAGCTCGGTCGAGTCGGCGATCTCGGTCGCGTCGAAGACCAGCGCCTTCGCCTTGCCGTCGCCGTTCGCGGCCGTGGCGCCGACCTCGTCGATCACCCTCTCGATCGACTCGCCGAGACGCCCGCCGGGGGCGTTGCCGACCAGCACCGCGCCGGCCACGACCGGAGCGCCCGGCTCGTGGCGCTCGAGCTTCGGCGGCTGGGGCAGGCCCAAGCGTGGTGCGATCAGGCGACCGGGGGGCGAATTGACCACCTGCGAGTAGAGATCGGTGCTCACTTTTTGTCTCCTCCTGCGCTTTCGAGCACGGCGACGACGCCCTGGCCGCCTGCCGCGCAGATGCTGATCAGTCCCCTGCCCGAGCCGCTCTCGTGCAGAGCCTTGGCGAGGCCGGCGACGATCCGCCCGCCGGTCGCCGCGAAGGGGTGGCCGGCGGCAAGGGAGCCGCCGTTGACGTTGAGGCGATCGCGGTCGATTGAGCCGAGCGGCGCCTCGCGGCCGAGCCGCTCGCGGCAGAACGCCTCGTCCTCCCAGGCGCGCAGCGTGCAGAGAACCTGGGCGGCGAAGGCCTCGTGGATCTCGTAGAAGTCGAAGTCTTGCAGGGTCAGCCCCTCGCGCTGCAACATCCGTGGCATCGCGTAGGCCGGCGCCATCAGCAGACCCTCGCGCTTGTGGACGTGGTCGACAGCCGCGGTCTGGCCGTCGGCGAAGTAGGCGAGGACCGGCAGTCCCCGCTGCTTGGCCCAATCCTCGCTCGCCAACAGCACCGCCGAGGCGCCGTCGCTGAGCGGGGTCGAGTTGGCGGCGGTCATCGTTCCCTCCTCGCCGCCGAAGACCGGCTTCAGCTTGGCCAGCTTCTCGGGGCTCGAGTCCGGGCGCAGGTTCTGGTCGCGCTCGAGCCCGAGGTAGGGGGTGACGAGGTCCTCCATGAAGCCGCGCTCGTACGCGGCGGCGAGCTTGTGGTGACTCTGGACCGCCAGCTCGTCCTGCTCCTCGCGGCCGATTTCCCACTCGGCGGCCATCACCGCGCAGTGCTCGCCCATCGAGAGGCCCGTGCGGGGCTCCTCGTTGCGGGGGATCGCCGGCACGACGTGGCCGGGACGGAGCCGGGTCAGCTGCTTGAGGCGGCCCACGGTCGAGCGCTCGCGGTTGGCGTCGAGCAGCACTTGACGCAGGTCTTCGTTGACCCCGATCGGCGCGTCGGAGGTGGTGTCGACGCCGCAGGCGATCCCGGCGTCGATCTGCCCGAGGGCGATCTTGTTGGCGACCAGGATCGTCGTCTCGAGGCCGGTGCCGCAGGCCTGCTGGACGTCGTAGGCGGGCGTCTCCGGCGCCAGCCGCGTGCCGAGCAGGCTCTCCCGGGTCAGGTCGCGATCGCGCGAGTGCTTGAGGACGGCGCCGCCGGCGACCTCACCGAGCCGCTCGCCCACCAGGTCGAGACGGTCGACCAGGCCGTCGAGAGCCGCCGTGAGCATGTCCTGGTTGGAGGCGCGCGAGTAGACGGAATTGGAGCGCGCGAACGGAATCCGGTTGCCGCCGACCACGGCGACGCGACGAGGCGTGTCGATCACTGGGAGTTTTCTCCTTGCGTACTGGGAAATCGATGGGGCCGAGGCCCTGGGGCGTGCCTCTCGGCCGGGTGGGGTCCGAGGGCTCGGCCGCGAATACTACAGGTATCGATGTCACGGTACCCGAGCTCCGGGACGGCAAACGCGTCAGTGTGACGCGTCCCACAGAGGGGGCGGGGGCTCAGCCGGCGGCTTCGGTGGCGGGGCGGGCCGGCACCCCGTCGGCCGGCTCTGCCTCGCCCTCGGAGAAGCCGAAGCGCTCCTGCAGGCGGCGCAGCGGCGCCGGCGCCCACCAGTTCCACTCGCCGAAGAGGCGCATCAGGGAGGGGACGAGGAGGGCGCGCACGATCGTCGCGTCGAGCATCACTCCGACCGCCATCCCGATCGCGATCTGCTTGACGAAGAAGACCGAGCTGACGGCGAAGGCGAGGAAGACGATGGCGATCGCCAGCGCCGCGGCGGTGATCACGCGGCCGGTGCGACCGATCCCGACCGCCACCGCCTCCTCGTTGCTGTCGCCGAGGTCGCGGCGCTCCTTGATCCGCGCCATCACCAGCACCGCGTAGTCCGTGGCGAGGCCGAAGATGACGGCGAAGAGGAAGACGAGGCTGGTCACCTCGACCGCAGCCGGGCCGGTGTAGTCGAGCAGGCCGTCGAGCCAGCCATCCTGGAAGGCGAGAACGAGGAGGCCGAGCGTGGCGCCGAGGGTGAGGGCGTTCATCAGGAGCGTCTTCAGCGGCAGCAGCACGGAGCCGGTGAGGAGGAAGAGAAGGACGAGGGTCGTCAGGGCGATGATCGCGACGACCAGGGGAGCGTGATCGAGCAGGCTCTGCTTCTGGTCGATGAAGCGGGCGGTGTTGCCGGAGACGAGCACCTCGACGGGGCTGGGGGGGTCGAGAGTGCGGATCTCGCGCACGGCCTCCTGCGAGCCGCTTTCGAGGGCCTGTTCGGCGGGGGCGAAGTTGGCGTAGGCGACGCCGCCCGGGCCCTCGTCGAAGGGCGTCCCGCGGCCGATCCCATCGACCGCCTCCACCCGGCGCTGGAACGCCGCCAGCTGCGCCGGCTGAGTGGGACCCTCGACGGCGACGGTGACGGCTTCGGTGACGTCGCGCGGGTAGTGCGCTTCCAGGTAGCGGTAGGCGTCGTAGGAGGGCTGGCCGGGCGGCACCGCTTCGGAGCTGGGGCCGGTCAGCGTCGTCCACAGCAGTGGCGCGGCGCAGGCGAGCAGCAGCGCCGAGCTGGCCAGGGCGACCGCGACCGGACGCCGCATCACCCCGCGCGCCAGCCGGTACCACCCGTCCGAGGTATCGGAGACAGCGGGGCCGCGGCGTATCGAGAAGGCGTCGATGCGGGTGCCGAGCAGCGCCAGCAGCGAGGGGACGACGAGGATCGCCAGCAGCGCCGAGAAGACGGCGACAGCGGTGCCGGCGACCGCCATCGAGTAGAGGAAGCGCTGCGGCATCACGATCAGCGCCGCCATCGCGGCGGCGACGGTGAGGCCGGAGAAAAGCACGGTGCGGCCGGCGGTGCGGACGGTGCGCCGGTGCGCCTCCCGCGAGGCGCCGCCGCGGCCGATCTCCTCGCGGTAGCGCGAGACCAGCAGCAGGGCGTAGTCGACGGCGAGGCCGAGGCTGAGCCCGGTGGCGATGTTGAGCGCGAAGACCGAGGCGTCGGTGAAGCTCGCCATCACCCGCAGCACGAGCAGGGTGCCGACGATCGAGATCACTCCGAGCAGCAGCGGGATCGAAGCCGCGACGACGCCGCGGAAGACGAAGAGGAGCAGCAGCGCCAGGATCGGGAAGGCGATCAGCTCCGACTTGGTCAGGTCCTCGCGGGTCTGATCGTTGGTCTCGTTGAAGCCCGGCGCGAAACCGCCCATCGCGACGTCGAGCGAGCTGGAGGCGACCAGTGGCTCGACGCCTTCGGCGGCGACCCCCCCGGCGTCCTCGATGTCCTCGGTGGAGAGATGTGCGGTCAGCGCCAGCGACTGACCGTCGCCGGCGATCAACGCTGCTCCCGCCCGGCGGTCGCGCAGCGGGTTGACCACCGTGCCGACGTGCTCGACCTTTTCCATCCCGCGCGTGAGCCGGTCGACCTCACGGCGCACCGGCGGGCTCGCCAGGTCGAGGCGGCCACCGTCGGGGGAGCGGACCACCAGGACGATCGCCGGGTTGGGGTCGTAGCCGAGCGAGTCGCGCAACAATCGCGTCGCCCGCTCGCTCTCCGAGGCGCTGTCGGTGAAGCCCGCCGCCTTGAGGTGGCTCTCGACGTCTTTGCCGACCGCTGCCGCGACGAGGACGAAGGCGGCGACCGCGGCGAGGACGAGCTTGGGGTGCTTCCAGGTGAGGTCGGCGACGCGATTCATCGAAGGTTCAACGCGACCGCCGCTGGGGACGTGAGATCGACATCGCGGCGACTGTACCAGATTTCAAAGTACTCACTTTGTAAATCAAATTAACGCTGGTAGCATCGGAGCGATGACGCGTCGCAACTACGGGCAGTCCTGCAGCGTCGCCGGCGCCCTTGATCGCATCGGCGAGCGCTGGTCGCTGCTGATCGTGCGCGAGCTGCTGCTCGGGCCGCTGCGCTTCTCCGATCTCGCCCGCGGGGTCGGCGGCGCCCCGACCGACGTGCTGACCAAGCGCCTGCGCGACCTCGAGGGCGACGGCATCGTCAGCCGCCGCCAGCTCGGCCCGCCCGCGGCGGCGACCGTCTACGAGCTAACCGAGCTGGGACGCGAGCTCGAGCCCCTGCTGCTCGACCTGGGGCGCTGGGGACTCAACTTCTTCCAGATCGAGGACGCCGAGGGGATCGAACCCTCCTGGCTGCCGAACTCGCTGCGGGTGATCCTGCGACCGCCCGCCGACGCGGGCCTGACGGTCCAGCTGCGCAGCGAGGGCCAGGCCTTCCGGCTGCGGATCGAGGCCGGCGCGATCGCCGCCGAGCGCGGCGAGGCGACCGAACCCGATCTCACCCTCTCCGGCTCGCCGGGCGACGTGCTCGCGGCCCTGGTCGCCGGCGAGGCCGGGGAGGAGGGCGTCGAGATCGAGGGCAGCCACGCCGCGCTGGAGCAGCTCCGCGCCATGGTCAGCCTCCCCGACCGCCTGCGCGAGGACGCGCTGGCCGAGGCGGGCGCGGTGGCAGCCGCTGGCTAGGCGAGCTCGGTGCCGTCGTAGAGCTTCTTCACGTGCACCGTGCCCGGCGGCGAGGCCTCGATGCAGAGGCGGCAGAGGACGCACTCGTCGACGTTCTCGTCGACCACCTCGACCCGGCCGCCGGCGTCGCGGTAGATGTCGACGGGGCAGACTTCTTCGAGCTTCGCCGCCAGCTCGGCGTCGCCGGCGACCGACTCGTCGACCTCGACGTCGATGAAGACCTTGTTCAGCTGCTCCGCCATCAGGCCGCGACCCCCAGCTTCTCCTTGACCGCGTCGGGGATCTGGTCGATCCGCTCGACGACCCTGATCCCGGCGGCTTCGAGGCGGGCGATCTTCTCCGTCGCCGTGTCCTCCTTGCCCTCCACGATCGTCCCGGCATGACCGAAGCTCATGCCCTTCATCTCCTCGTCGTCCATGAACTTGCCGGCCATGAAGGCGACGATCGGCAGGCGGCTGTCGTTCTCCTTCACCCACTCGGATAGCTGCGCCTCCATGCGGCCGCCCGGCTCGGTGTAGATGACGATCGCCTGGGTCTGCTCGTCGGCCTCGAAGTAGGGCATCAGCTCGGCGTAGGCGGAGCCGATGATCGCGTCGCCGCCGATCGAGATCGCGGTCGAGACGCCGAGGCCGGCCTGGGTCAGCGAGGAGGAGATCTCGGTCGTCATCCCGCCGGAACGGCTCATCACGCCGACCGGACCGGGGGCGTAGGCCTTGGCGGCGTCTTTGGCGGGGCCGCCGATGCCGCCCATCTTGCAGACCTCGGGGACGATCAGGCCGAGGCAGTTGGGGCCGATGATCCGCGCTCCGCGGAGGTTCGCCAGCTCGACCATCTGGGCGACGTCGCGGCGCGGAACGCGCTCGGTGACGATGACGATCAGCTCGATCCCGTTCTCGATCGCCTCCAAGACGGCGTCCTTGGTGAAGGCGGGGGGGACGGTGACGACCGAGCCGTCGACCGGGCCGCCGTGGTGCGCGACCGCCTGGGCGACCGTGTCGAAGACCGGCACGCCGTGGACCTCGCGGCCCTTGCGGCCCGGGGTGACACCGCCGACGACCTTGGAGCCGTAGTCGAGGCACTCGCGGGTCAGGTTGACCGCCTCGCGCCCGGTGATTCCCTGGACGATGAAAGTCGTCTCTTTGTTCAGCAGGATCGACATCAGGCAGGCGCTCCTTGGATCTTCGAAACAGCCCGTCCAGCTGCCTCCCACATCGAGACCGAGCGGTCGCAGTACTCGACCCCGTAGCCGTCGAGGATCTTGAAGCCCTCCTCCTCCCAGGCGCCGGGGATGCGGAAGATCGCGATCGTCTCGGCCGGGTCCTTGCCCAGCTCGAGGCAGGCCTTGATAACGCCGCGGGCGACGATGTCGACGCGGGTGTTGGAGACGATCGACATCATCACCGCGATCTTCTCGACCCCGTCCTTTTCCAGCACCTCCTTGGCCAGGCCGCAGGCCTTGGCGACCGAGGGGTTGCCGCCGATCTCCGAGTAGTTGGCCGGCTTGCCGCCCTGACTGCGAACCGCGTCGGTCAGCGTCAGCGAGCCGCCGCCGGCGCCGATCACGAGGCCGAGGTTGCCCTCGAAGCCGTGATCCTTGCCCTGGATCACGCCGCGATGGTCGGCGGCGTCGATCGCCGCCACGTTGCGCTCGAACTCGGAGGGCTCGTAGGTCTCGCGGGTGTCGTCCTCGGCGATCTCGAGCTGCTTGCGGAGGAGGACCTTCTGGCGGCCGACCGCCTCGTTCTCCATCTCCATGTGGGCGTCGAGGGCGACGAAGCTGCCGTCGGTCAGCTCCGCCAGCGGGTTGATCTCGGCCAGGGTCATGTCGTGGTCGCGGAAGAGGCGGGCGAGGCGGGCGAGGATCGGCGTCGCCCGGTTCAGCTGCGAGCCGGTGACCCCGGTGGCGGCGATCGCCTGCTTGGCCTCGAAGTCGGCGATCGGCAGCAGGTTCGAGAGGTGCCCGCGGCCGACGTGGTCGGGGTGCTGCTCGGCGACCTCCTCGATGTCGATGCCGCCCATGTCGCTGAACAGCATCAGGGGCCGCTTCGCGGTGCCGTCCCAGACGACGCCCGCGTAGTACTCCTGCTTGACCTCAGCTTTGGGGTCGACGAGGACGCCGCGCGGCATGTGGCCGTTGATCTCCAGCCGCAGGATCGCCTCGGCGTGCTCGGCCGCCTCCTCCGGCGTGTCGGCGAACTTGACGCCGCCCGCCTTCATGCGTCCGCCGCTCAGCACCTGCGACTTGATCACCACCGGCCCGCCGATCTCCTCGGCGGCCCGGCGCGCCTCCTCGGCGCTCGTGCAGAAGCCGTACTTAGTGACGGGAATCCCCGCCAGCTCGACGATCTTGCGTGCCTCGTACTCGTAGAAGCGCATCAGCGGCGCGCAACCCTATCCAAACGCCGTGGCGACGATCAGGCGGGGGCGTGGGTGCGCCGTTCGCTAACCCACAGATAGAGGCTGTCCGGGGCGACATCGGCGCCGTTGGGCCAGCCAATCGTCCCCAGTTCCTTGTCTACCTCGACGCGAGCGAAGTAATCCGGGTCCTCGAGAGGTGCAAAGACCCCATTCCAGGGCCCGTTGCCGAAGTCCAGCTCCCCTTCGACGCCGTCCACGAATCGCAGGAAGAGCCGGTGCCCTCCGAGCACCTTTACCTTCTCGATCTCGACGACCTTGTACATCTCTTCGATCTTAGGGAAGTGGCTCGATGTATCTGGGCAGCAGATGCCGACGGGCGCGCTCCCAGTTGGCGGCAAGTTCGGTGCGATGGAGCTCTGCCCACTTGCGGACAAGACGCAGCTTTGCTCTAGGCAGGGAGCCCTCCAGCACCTCGAGGCCATCGATCGCGATCGACGCCGAATGGCTCGAGTATTGGGCGTGGAAATGCGGCACGCCGTGCTCGCGAAACCACATCCTGATGACGATGCCGTGGAAGGCGCTGATTCGGGGCACGCACCATCAAGGCGCGAGCCAGGAGAGTTCTCCCCCCGAGCCTCCCTAGAGGTGGACGAGGTTGGCGGCGTCTATGTCCCGCGTCACACCGCGGAAGTCGACGACCAGCGGCGCCGCGGCTACGACGGCGGCATGGTCGACCTCCGGGTGGGCGGTGACGATCGCGACCACGTCGGCCGAGCGCAGCGCCTCGTCGAGGTCGCTGCAATCGAGGCCCCGCTCGGGCAGCTCGGGCACGTGCGGGTCGTGGTAGGAGATCTCGCCGCCGAGCTCGCGCAGGAGGTCGACGATCTTCAGCGCCGGCGACTCGCGGGTGTCGCCGATCCCGGCCTTGTAGCTGACCCCGAGCAGGAGGATGCGCGAGCCCCGCACCGACTTGCCGGCGTCGTTGAGGGCGCGCTGGATCCGTTCCGCGCAGAACGCCGGCTGCGCCTGGTTGACCTTGCCGGCGAGCTCGATGAACTCGGGGTAGAAGTCACGCTCGCGGGCCTTGAAGGCGAGGTAGAAGGGATCGACCGGCAGGCAGTGGCCGCCCATGCCCGGCCCGGGGTCGAAGCGCATGAAGCCGAACGGCTTCGTCGAGGCCGCCTCGACCACCTCCCAGACGTCGATCCCGAGGCGGTCGCAGAGCTGCGCCAGTTCGTTGACGAGGGCGATGTTGACCGAGCGGAAGATGTTCTCCAGCAGCTTCGCCAGCTCCGCCGTCTCCGGCGTGCTCAGCACAACCACCTCGTCGCAGATCTCCGCGTACAGCTCGCGGGCTCGCTCGGCGCAGGCCTCGGTCAGGCCGCCGACCAGCTTCGGCGTGGTGCGCACCGTGTAGTCGGTGCGGCCCGGGTCGATCCGCTCCGGGGAGAAGGCGAGGTGGAAGTCACGACCCGCCTTCAGCCCGGACTCCTCGAGGATCGGCAGCAGCCGCTCCCGCGTCGTGCCGGGGTAGGTGGTCGACTCGAGCACGACCAGATGGCCCGCGCGCAGCTCCCGCGAGAGCGCCGTCGCCGACTCCAGCAGGTAGGTGAGGTCGGGCTCGCGCGAGCTGGTGAGCGGGGTCGGGACGCAGATCACGACCGCGTCGCAGGGCGCCAGGTCGGCGTGGCGCGCGGTCGGCGTCAGGCGCCCGCGCAGCGGCTCCAGGGCGCTGTCGGGGATGTCCTCGACGTAGCTGCGGCCCGCCTTCAACGCCTCGACCTTGCGCGCGTCGGTGTCCAGGCCGACGATCTCGTGGCCCGCCTCGGCGAAGGCGACCGCCAGGGGCAGCCCGACGTAGCCGAGGCCGACGATCCCGATCTTCATCGGCCGCAGTGTAGATACCCGGTCGGCCTGGCTAGCCGGTTTTCGCGCCGAAGGGGGGGTGACGGAAGTCTTCGACGGGGCGCATCGAGAACGGCACCGTCGAGGAGTTCGCGAAGCGAGCACGGGCGCTGCCCTGCTGGTTGTGGCCGTATTTGGTGGGGATCCTGCCGCGGAAGATCCCCTGGCTGTCGGCTTCGACGACGAGCGCGTCGCGCCAGCGGCCGCCCCTCAGGAGCTGGATCCTCACCTCGCCGGGGCCGCTGGTCGGCGTCCGCCCCCAGAACTTGAGCTTGCCCTGCTTCGGGTAGGCGACGAAGGGAAAGCGGAAGGCCTGGAGGATCGGCTTCGGCCGGTCCTGCTCGACCGTCGGCCCGCGGAAGTAGAGGCCCGACTGGAGGGTTTCGCTGTACTTGCGGTCGGGGTCGTGGACGTCGTCGCGCAGGCTGAACCAGAAGAAGTGGTCGACGCCGGCGCGCCAGGCTCGGTAGAGCGCCTCCGCCGTCCACCGCTTCTCGATCCGCATCGGCAGGCCGCCCGGATCGGGGGGCTTGGTGTCCCAGGAGAACTCGGTGATCCAGAGCGGCGTTCGCGGGAAGCTGCTCTTGATCCTGCCGGCCCGGTCGGCGGCGCTGAGCAGCCTCTGCAGCTTCCCCAGGTCGCCGAGCTGGACGTCGTTTGCCTTTCCCTTGCGGGTCGGAGCGCCGGTCGTGTACGGCTGGATCGCGAAGACGTCGAAGTGGACGCCGCCCCCGCAATCGCCCGGGGCGGGCTTCGGACGGCGGCTGCCGCGCATACAGAGAAGCTCGCGGGCGAACTGCATCGGGCCGATCGTCCAGGGGGGCACCGCGATCGGCCCGAGGCCGGCGGCGAGCACGACGTTGTCTTGGCTGACGGTCTTGATCCCGGCGTAGAAGGCGTTGACGAGGTGCCGGTACAGCTCCGGTGAGAGGGCGTTGCCGGCGGTGTCGTATTGAGGGAAGAAGAAGAGGCTCAGGTTGGGCTCGTTGAGAGCCTGCCAGTAGCGCACGGCCGGGATGCCCGGCGTGGCGCCGCTGTAGCGGCGAGCGGCCGCCGTCGCGAAGGCTCGCAGCGCGGCCGGGTCCGGATTGCAGATCGCGGGGACGACGACCGGCGGCGTCTTGCAGCGCTGCGCCCACTCGGGCGCGCCGTCGATCTGCAGGACGGGGGTGAGGCCCGCCGCGACCGCCCGCGTCACGTCATCGTCGCTCTCGCCCCACTCGTAGCGCGGGTCGCCGGGATCCTCGGGGGTCCAGTTCGCGTAGTGCGGGACGCCCGGGTCCTCCGCGTAGTGCGGGACGCTGGGGTTATCGCCCTGCGGCAGTCTCTCCGGCGCGGTGCCGCCCCAGTAGAGCGGGATCCGGATGAACTGAGCACCGGTGGCGCGGGTGCGTTCGAAGCCGAGGGGAGCGCGGGTGCCGATGTTGGTGACGCCGGTGTACAGCGGTTGGGCGCCGGCGGCCGGCGGCTTCTGCGCGGAGGCCAGCAGCGCGGCGCTCATCAGCAGCACGACGAGCCAGTGTCGGGCAGCGGAACTGCGAGCGAGGATTGCTTGTGGCTGGGTCATGACGGAGAGAGAAGAAGCGACGCAGCTTAGGCAGTCGACCGATCGCGCTGCCGCCAGAGGAATGCAAGCGCCCACGCGATCGCACCGAGGATCGCCAGCAGCAGTAGGCCCTCCGAGGAGGACCAGCCCGTCGCCTGCGCCAGCACCTCGCCGAATCCGGACGAGCCGCTCGTCTCGGCGGCTGGGCCCCCGCCGGTTCCGTCGGAGCTGCCTCCGACCGCGCCGGCGTCGCGGTTGTCCTCACGGCCGTCGTCGTCCTCGCTGCGGTCGCCGGCGGCCGGCGCATCCTCGTCGTCGGCGCTCGTCGCGGGTGCGGTCTCGGCCGCGAACTGCGCGACTTCCCGCCCCGCCTCGCCCTGCTCGTCGAGCCGCTGGGCGTTGTCGGCGCCGAGGACCTCGGCCGGAGAGCCGCCGCCCTTGCGGCGATCCTTCTCGGTGTCGCGCTGACCCCCCGCCGTGGGCACGGTCTCCGTGTACTGGGTCGCGGCCGAGTTGCCGGGCGGGACGAGGTACTCGGCGCTGGCCGCCGCCGGCAGGGCCAGGGCCCAGATCGCCGCCAGCGACAGGAAGAGTTTCGTGCTTGCCTTTCTCATCTCTCTGGCGCGGCCGGACCGCCGCAGAATGCGAAGGCAAAGATTGCCCGTCCGGCGCGCGCTCGTAGCATAGAACCCGATGGAGGCGACCTCGATGCGGCGCCGCGCCCAACCCCTGTCGCAGGCCGGCAACGTCGACGTCGCCGCAATCGCCACCTGGCTGCTCGCCTTCGGCCTGGTCGTCTATCTCGGCCTGAAGGGAGGCGGCTACGACCCCCTCGTCCACGATCGGGTCGGCATCGCGGCCTGGTGGATCGCCCTCGCCGGCGTCGCCGTCGGCGCCCTGCCTCGGCGCCGTCCCGGCCCGATCGCCTGGGCGGCGCTCGGGCTGCTGACCGCCTTCGTCGCCTGGACCGCGCTCAGCCTCGGCTGGACCGAGAGCACCGCCAGGACCGCGGCCGACCTCGCCCGCGTCGCCGGCTATCTCGGCGTCTTCGCCCTCGCCCTCCTCGCCGCGGTCCCGAAGCAGTCGCATCGTCTGCTCTCGGCCGTGGCGGCCGGGATCGTCGTCGTCGCTGGCGCCGCGCTGCTCTCGCGGCTGCATCCGGGCTGGTTCCCGGAGGCGGACCAGACGGCCCTCTTCATCGACGACAGCCGCGAACGCCTCTCCTACCCCCTCAACTACTGGAACGGGTTGGCGGCGCTGGTCGCGATCGGGATGCCGCTGCTGATCTACCTCGCCACCGAGGCCCGCTCGATTGCCGTCCGGGCGCTCGCCGCGGCCGCCTTCCCGGCGATGGCGCTGACGATCTTCTTCACCCTCTCGCGCGGCGGCATCGCCGCGGCGGCGATCGCCCTGGCGATCTTCTGCGCGATCGCATCCGACCGCCTGCTGAAGCTGGTGGCGCTGCTCGTCGCCGGCGCGGGGAGCGCCATCCTCGTCCTCGCCGCGGACCAGCGCGACGCGCTCCAGCACGGCCTCCTCGACGGCGCCGCACGCCAGCAGGGAGACGAGATGCTGTGGATCGCGCTGGCGATCTGCGTCCTCGTCGGCTTGGTCCAGGCAGCGATCTCCCTTGCTCTCCGCGACGAGAGGCGCCCGCGCTGGACCCGCGTCTCCCCCCGAGGGGCGCAGATCGCCGCCTCGGTCGCTGCCGTGGCTCTCCTGGTGCTCGCCGTGGCTTTCGACGCGCCTGGCCGCGCCTCCGACGGCTGGGACGAATTCAAGGAGGGGGGTGGGCCGGGCGCGGGTACCAACCGCCTCGGCAGCGTCGCCGGCCAGAGCCGGTACCAGTTCTGGAGCGCCGCGGTCGAGGAGAACAGCACCAGGCCGTTGAGCGGGACCGGCTCCGGGACCTTCGAACTGTGGTGGGCGCGCAACGGCACGACCGACGAGACGGTGCGCGACACGCACTCCCTTTACCTCCAGACCCTCGGTGAGCTCGGGATCGTGGGCGCCGTGCTGCTGGCGGCGTTCCTGCTGGCGATCTTCGGCGGCGGCGCCTACGGCGCCGCGCGGGCCGGTCCCGCGCAGAGGACGGTGTTCGCCGCTGCTCTGGCGGGGTGCTCCGCGTTCTTCCTCACCGCCGTCGTCGACTGGATGTGGCAGATCCCGGTTCTACCGGTGGCGATGCTGCTGCTCGCATCGGTCCTGGTCGGCGCTGAGACGCGGTCGGAGGACCGGCGGCCCTTCGGGCCCCTGCCGCGGATCGGCTTTGCCGTGGCGGCGATCGCCGCGATCGTCGCGATCGCGATCCCGCTCGCCTCCACCAGCTTGCTGCGCGAGAGCGAAGCCAGCGCTCGCGACGGCGACCTTGCCGGCGCCCTGGAGGCGGCGCGCAGCGCCGAGAACGCCCAGCCGGGATCCGCTGCTCCCCGCCTGCAGCAGGCCCTCGTCCTGGAGCAGCTGGGGGAGCTCGAACCCGCCTCCGAGGCGGCGCGCGCGGCCGTCGAGCGGGAAACGACGAACTGGCGCAACTGGCTGGTCCTGTCGCGAATCGAAGCCCAGCGGGGGCGAGCGGCAGCCGCCGTGGGCGCCTACCGCAGGGCCAGGTCGCTGAATCCCCGCTCGCCGATCTTCGAGGGCTGAGCTGTGCCGACCGGCGCCTGACTGCCTGGGATACTTGCGGGCGAAGATCCGTCGAGAGAGGAGACAGATGAGCTTGCTGGCCCGCTACGGGGTGCTTACCGTGCTGATCCTTGCCGCGCTCTTGGCGGCCGGCTGCGGAGAGACGGTGATCGACGATGTCAAGACCGAGGACGCGATCGAACAGAACCTGAAATCGTCTGCGGGCAAGAAAGTCACGCAAGTCGAGTGCCCCTCAGACGTTGAGGTGGAGGTGGACGCAACCTTCGATTGCACGGTCACGCTCGCGGG